>NZ_AUKR01000007.1:0-246706 GCF_000424845.1 Streptomyces sp. TAA040
GCAGTGCCCAACTCGCGCTCGGCTACAAGCGTGCGGTGAACTTGCCGTCGGGTCGTTTGTGCAGCCAGCCACGGTCGGCGAGTTTGGTCGGCTTCGCCCGCAGCGGTTCCAGCTTCCCGCGTGCCGCCACCTCCAAGCCCAGCTCCACACCCACCGCCCTGACCTGCACCGGTCCGTCAGCGGCACGAACGATCGCCAGGATCTTGCGGTAGTCCCCGGGCAGCGCGGCCTCGTCGTTGGTGTCGCTGCGGTGCGGGATCAGCAGCACCGCCCGCCCCGCCACCTGAGCAGGAGCAGGAGTGACGGCCTCGGCGGCCTCCTTCACGGACCGGTCCTGCTCGGCCAGCCGGTACAGGACCCGCTCGGCGATCACCAGTTCCTCCCGCTCGGACTGGACCTCCTCCAGCCGCTTGGCCAGCTCCTCGGTGAGCGTGTCCAGTTCACTCCGGCGAGCTGTGATCCGCTCCAGCTCCTGCATGCCCGCAACCACCCCGCACTCTCCCGGCGTACCGATCCGGTCACGGATCGTAGGAGCAGCAGGACGGCGAGCGCAGCAGAACCCAAGAACGACCCCGTCCGACACGTCAGACGATCTTCACCGTGGACACCCGCCCACGACCAGCGTGAGCACCGCAAAGCCCGCGCACACCACCCCGGTGACCCGCAACTTCACGATGCACACTGCTCAGTGGGGCTGCTGGGCACGGCGTTCACCATGGAGCAGGACTTCTACCGCGACCGCGTGGCCGGGCACGGTCTGGAGGTCCTGGTCCCTGACGCGGACGACCGGGCCGTCGTCCACGAGGTGATCTACACAGAGCTGTGCCTCGGCATCGTCCGGGAGGAGTCCCGAGCGGCCTACGGCGAGGTGATCCGCCGACTCGTGGCCTCCGGCGCGGAGGGCATCATCCTCGGCTGCACCGAGATCGAGCTCCTCATCGGCCCGGAGCACAGTCCGGTTCCAGTCTTCGCCACCACCCGCCTGCACGCCGAGGCCGCCGTTGCCGCGGTCCTCGCAGCCGGACAGTGACAGCCGCACCGCCACTGCTCCCGGCCGGCCCCGTCTCCTCCGAAAGCCACCTTCCCGACCTCGACCGGACTCGGACGACATCGAACAGGTGACGGCAACCCGGGCTGAACAGCACCGAGACGTCCATCAACGAGGAAGCGGCCTGGAAGAGGTCCGAACGCCACCAGGGCCGCCGGCGGGTCCACTGCCGCCTGGCAGCACGCAAGGGCGACCAGTTGCTGTCGGCGACCGTCGACGCCACAGGCGGCCATCTCCGCAACGCAGTCGGAACCCCCTACAGGCGCAACCGCTCCTCCCTCTGGGCAACTCCCCGGACCTCACCGACCCACCGGGGTCGGAGGCTTGTGATACTGCGGGCCAGGCCGTTGCACGTCCCATCGCTGCGGCTCCGCCGGGCAGGACGACGACTGCGCCCCCGGGAGACGTGGAGACCGAGGCTGAGCTCGTCCGCGACGACCGGAGTACCGCGCATTCCCGGGCTGTTGCCTGGTTCACGGCGATGACCCACGTCAGCCCGTCGGACAACACGGAGGTGCCCTCTCCCCTCTTGGGAAGGGCGACGCCCCGCGCGTCGCGCGAAAGCCGACTCCTCCCGCAACCTCGTGCGGCGCGCCCGGCTATCCGCACTGGTGACCGGATGACCTGAGTTCAACCCATCGTGGAGCGGCAGAGGCGCATCGATGTCGCGTCGAGGTGGCCGCGGCCGAGGTTGCACGCCAGCCCGGGAGCGCCCGGTGCCGCAGGCCGGGGCACCTGCGGGTGCAGGTCCCGGGGACGCGGCACACCGGGAAGCGGCACGCGCCGGAGCGGGGCCGACGGACTCACCGGCCGGGGAGTCCTCGCGGTCGACCTCTGCGGAGCCGGCCGACGCGCGGGGTGTGTGCCGCCACCCGCAGCTACCGGACCCGAGGTGGCAGGTGCGGGAGTGCGCGGTGTGGCGCGCGGATCGTGGGCCGAGGGGGAGCTGAGCGCTTCCTCGGCTTGTCCCCGTGCCGGGGGCCAGGCCGCCGCGCGGGAGGTGGCAGGTGAGGGGTGTGCCGAGTGGTGCGTCTGCTGCGGCGCCGAGACACACCCAAACAGCATCGCCATGATGATCAACCCGCCCGGCCACGTCGCCTTCATGCCTGCACAACGCAGGAGAAGCTCAGCGGGCACGGGCTGCTCAGACGGCTCTCCGGACGGTTCGTGCCGTCTGGTGGGTCTGCCGGGACAACGGCGGGTGGAATGCCTGCAGTAAACGCGGGGGCCGCGGGAAGAATGCCGAAGCCGGGCCACCGGCTCTCTCTACGACTTCTTCTGACCGTGTCCCGTTGGTTCCTGTGCCTCCGGGCTGTGTCCCCGTCTGTCGTCGTCCGCGCCCCGGCGGCCATCGTCTGCCCGTTCCGGGTGTCCGAGGTTCGGCTCTGTGCTGCCGTCGGCGAGCTTCCTTGCCCGTGGAGGCGGGGGCGTCCATCAGGGGTGTGGCCGTCAGTATCGGGACGACCCCCGCATCAGGAACAGGAAGGGGAACGCCCCGCCGGCTTCTCGGGCGAGTCCGGCTCCGATGGCGAGGCCGGGGTTGTAGGCGATGCGGTCGACGCCTTCGGGCAGGCGGCGGGACCACTCGTGGGCCAGGTATATGCCGCCGAGTTCGCTGGTGACGTAGGCACGGCGGCCGGCTCGGACGTTCCCGAAGTGATTGAACGATCCTGGTCGGGAGATGCCCGGGACGGCTCACCGGGGCGAGGGCATGGTTCCTCCGGTGTGTCGGAGGTCGCCGAAGTGGGCGTCGCTGACCGTGACGACGATGCGGGCCGGTGGCGGGAGATGGGGGAGGAGTTGCCGCAGGAGCTGGTGGGTGGACATGGCGTTCACGGCGAAGGCCCGCTCGTAACCGTCGACCACTCGCCATCTGTTCAGAACACGACGGCGTGGTCTGTGTGGTGGGTGTTGGCCTGGCTGCTGTGGACGTGGACCAGTTCCGCAAGCTGATCCGTGAGTGTGTCGGTCCGGTGCTTCGTGGTGTGTGTAGCGGATGGTCCGGCGTGGACGGTGACCGCGTGTTGTTCATGACGTCCTCGCCCAGGCGGCCGGCTCACTCTTCGTCGTGCCGGCACGGGGTAGGAAAACCGGTCCGTGTACGGACACGGTCGCGGTGCCGATACGGGACGGGGACAGCACGTGCTGGCTGCCGCGGTCCGAGGTGCAGCAGCTGTTCTCCATCCAGGTTCGTGGGTCCGGTATGCCCTCCGCCCGGGCGCTCACCGAGGTCGTACGGCAGGTGGTATCCGAGGCCGGGCGCTACCGCAGGCTGCGGGTCGGGCAGGGCCTGTCCGACCGTGAGTGCGGGATGCGGGTGGCTTACGAGTAACTCGCCGGGACAGGGCTGGGGCGCACGGGCTGCCGCTACCGTGACAGCGCGTGGGGCTGTCACGGCTGTCTGGCGTGTCGCCGGGGGCGGCTGGGCGGGTCGGCGGCCCTTGCCGTGTAGGACGGGCCCGGCCCGGGGCGGTGCGGGTGCGGCCCGGCCCGGCCCGGGGCGGTGCGGGGTGGGTGGCGGGTTGGGATGGCAGGCGTCAGCCCGGCGCGGGTGCGGGACGGTCGCCGAGTCGGGACAGCAGCCGCAGGGGAGCCGAACGGCCGGCCTGCGGCACCGTCCACAGGGCCTGCCCCCGCACCCCCCACGTCTCCAGCAGAGCGTTCGCGGCCTGGAACCCGGTGGTCGCCGCCCGTTCCATCAAGGCCACCGGCAGGTCCGGGCGGACCAGGTCGCCGGCCACCGCCAGGTGGGGGTGCGAGGTGCGCACGGTGGGACGGTCGCAGGACCCGCCGACGGGGAACAGCGGGCAGTCCTCGCGCCACTCGTGCCGGGCGTCGACGACCTTGGCGTCGCGGGTCTCCGGGTACACCGCGTGCAGCTGGGCGAGCAACTGTTCCTGGGCCGCGGGACGGTCGGTGTTGTTGAGTGCGTAGGCGTGCAGTTCGACGACGGACCCGCCGTGCGCGCCCGCCCAGCGGGCCGCTTCGCCCTCCCAGCGCTCCAGGACGCTGATGTTGTCCAGGGAGTCGAAGCCACCGGTGCCCAGGAAGCCGGGCCGGTCGCCGCGCACCGGCCGGTCAAGCCAGAGCCGCGAGACCAGGAACGGCGGAGCGGTGCGCAGCCGGGAGACGCGGTCGCGCCAGGGGCGGTCGCCGAGACCCGGCGACCGTCCCACGAGCGCGCGCAGCCCGGCGGTGTCCAGCGCCAGGACGACGGCGTCCGCGTCCTCTCCCGGCCCCGGCCGCTCGTCTGTCCCCGTGTCCGGGTGCACGGTGAAGCCGCCGTCGGGGCGGGGGCGGACGGACCGCACCGGGGTGGCCGTGCGGATGTGCGCGGCGTGCCCCTTCAGGTAGCGGGCCAGCGGGTCCCAGAGCGCGTGCGGGTAAGGCTCGTCGGGGACGTCGAAGAGCAGCCCCTCGCTGGACCCGAGGAAGTAGATGTGGAACATCAGCACCAGCTCGGCGGCGGACAGTTCCCTGGGATCGGCGAAGAAGCTGCGGGAGAACACCTCGAAGGCCAGGTGGCGGGCGCTGGGCGGGAAGGCGAGGGAGTTGAGGTAGTCCCAGGCGCTGACGCCGTCGAGCTGCCCGTAGACGTCGGGCACCCGCACGTCGAGCAGGGGCAGGGCGGCCCGGGGCGACATGCGCAGCAGGTCCCGCGAGCGGAACGACGGGCTGAGCGCAGTGAACGCCACGGCGTTCCACGGTGGGGTGCGCGGCACGTGGCGGAAGCTGTCCCGCAGGCCGTCGCGGTGGACCAGCGGGTAGTCCGACAGGCCGCGCAGCGTGTGCAGCGGCCCGTCCACCCGGCGCAGCAGCCCCCGGAGGTTGTAGTACTGCCGGAAGAAGGCGTGGAAGCCGCGGCTCATGGTGGGCGTCGAGCCGTCGGCGAGGTCCACCTGCCAGCCGGCCAGGCGCCCGCCGAGCTGCGCTTCCCGTTCGTAGAGGGTCACGTGCACGCCGCGTTCGGCCAGTGCCGTCGCCGCCGCGATGCCGGCGATGCCCCCGCCCACCACGGCGGCCCGCGGTGCGGGCGTGCCCGCCCGCGCGGTGCCGGGCGCGGGGGCCACGGTGACCGCACGGCGGTCCCGGCCTCTGCGGGCGGCGGCCGGGCGGTGCGGGGCGGTCATGAGCGCTCCTCGGTGGCGGACACGGGCGTGGTGGGCGTGCCGGGCATAGTGGCCTCGGATTCCGCAGTGGCGGCCTCTGCTTGGGTGGCCTCTGCTTGGGTGGCCGCCGGGGCGGCGCCGAGCACGGTGTGCACCACGCCCCACTGCCAGCCAGTGGCCGGCAGCACCCGGACGTGCTCGAAGCCCGCGGACCTCACCCGCTCACGGAACGCGGTCGCGGTGTCGAAGTCGACGACGCTGCGCCACAGGTGACGGTAGAGCGGGCCGTCACCGCGCAGCGCGCCGAGGGGGATGACGCCGCCCCAGCACACGCCGTCCCACAGCGCGCGGTGGGCTCGGGCGCCGGTGAGCGTGTACTCGTGCACGGCGAGTCGGCCGCCGGGGGCGAGCAGGCCCCGGGCGGTGGCGAGTACCGCGTCGGGGTCCGGCACGTTGCGGAACAGGTAGGCGGCGAACACCGCGTCGTAGGCGGTGCCGGTGACCTCGGGCGGCAGGTCCTCGGCGGTGGCGTGCACGAACTCGACGCGGCCGGGCCACTTCTTGGCACGGGCCTGCCGCAGCATGCCCGCGGAGGCGTCCACTGCGGTGACGCGGGCGTGCGGGGCGTGGCGCAGCAGCGCGGCAGTGGACGCGCCGGTGCCGCACCCGAGGTCGAGGAGGTGCAGACCGCGGCCGTCGCCGGGCAGTCGGAGTCGCCCTGCCGACCGTCTCAACTGGCTGTGATAGCCGGGGTTGAGCGAGACGAAGCGGTCGTAGAAGGCCGCACCGTCGTCGAAGGCCGAGCTCAGATCGCGGTCGCGCAGCAGCACAGGTTCTCCAGGGGTCGGGGCCGGGGTGTGGTCGGGGTAGATCAGGTGGTTCTGCGGTGCGTGGTCGTCAGGGAACATCAAGGTCAAGGTCCTGACGGGGGACGGCGGCGGAGCAGCGGCAGTTCGGCGGTGCTGCGCAGCATCGGCCACACCGGTGTGGTGGTGCCGATCCGCAGGTCCTCGGTCAGGCCGGAGGTACCGCCGAGGAAGCGCAGCAGGCGGGGGGCGGGATTGCGGCAGAAGAGCCGGCTGAAGAAGTCGGCACCGTCGACCCGGCCGGTGTCCAGGGCGCGCAGCAGCACCGCGTCCATGGCCAGCGGCCACGGGCGGTGCGCGGCCGGCGGCTTCGGGGTCCGCCCCGAGTGGTAGGCGTCCGCGGTGGCGGCGGCCTGCCGGAGCGCGGCGGCGAAGGTGTAGCCGGTGGCCGGCCGGGTGGCCCCGGCCGCGGCGCCGATGCGGAACACGCGGCGGCCGGCGTGGCGGGGGAAGACGGCGTCGGTCATCGGGATGACGCCCTGCTCGGTCGCGGTGATCTCCGGTGCGCTCAGTCGCAGGACGTTCTCGGTGTAGTGCCGCAGCGCGCTGTCGTAACCGGCCCGGTCCAGGACGCGGCGGGAGAACTCCGTGTACTCGACCAGGGCTTCCCGGGTCGAGAGCGGCAGCACGTAGCCGAAGGACAGGCCGTGACGCGGCTGCGGGATGCGCAGGTCCATCAGGACGGCCGCGCCGGGGTCGAAGGCCGGTTCGGGGAAGCGCACGAACCAGCCGCGGAAGTGCTGGAGCAGCGTGGTGCGGGAGGGCGGCAGGGCGGGTAGCGGGCGGGAGTCGAACACCCAGCGGGCGTCGAGCCGTCGGGGGATGCCGTCGGCCGTGCGGTAGTGCACGGTGGCGCCCTCGGGCCCGTCCTGCACGCGGGTGACGGTGCCGGAGAGGGTGCGTACGCGCGGTTGCCCGGCCCACCGCCGGTGCGCGGCTGCCTCGAAGTCCCGCGAGCGGATCATCCGGTAGCGCATCGGTGAGACGTCCGCGTCGGTGCGGCTGCCGTCGGGGTGGGCGACCTGGATGCGCGGCCAGCTGGCACAGACGGCCTCGTCCCAGCCGTGGGGGTCCTCCCAGAAGCACCAGGTGCGCTCACCGGGCCGCAGCGGGCCCGGGGGCGCCTCGAACAGGATGACGGACGGCACGGCGCCGTCCGGGGCGCGGCTGACCAGGGCGTCGGTCAGGGCGATACCGGCAGCGCCCGCGCCGACCACGGCGATGTCCACCCCGGTCACCGGCGCCCCCCGCGCGACCCTGCCCTGCCCGCCACCGGGCGGGCAGACGGGCAGCAGGCAGACGGGCGGACGGCAGCCGGTGGACCGGCCCTCCCCAGCGGGGAGCGGCGTGCCGAGCGGTGGCTGCCCCAAGCTTGCTCGGCGTCCGCCCGGTGAACGACGGGTGAGGAGTGCACGCTCTCTTCCCGGTGCGCGGAGGGACAGGGAGGCGCGGCCGGCGCGGGGTGAACGGCGTGCGCGGGGTGGACGGTCATCCGGGGAAGCGTCCGGTGCTGCGCAGGTGCCAGCGGCGCTCGGCGTAGGCGAGGTCGTCGCGCCAGAGGCGCGCGGCGGCCGCGCGCATCAACGGGCGGAGCAGACCGGCGGAGTGGCTGGCGGCCCGGAAGCCGCGGCGCTCGGACGTGGCGATGACGGCCTCCACGACGGCCGTGCGCGGTCGTCCCCGGTCGTCGGGCCCGAGCGGTGTGGCGTGCGTCTCCACTGCGGAACCCCGGCCCTCACCCTCGGTGATGTGCATGACGACAGTGCGGGGCTCGGGCGCGGTGAACACCGCGCGCACCGGCACGACGAGCCGCCGGGATACCTTGAACGAGACGTCCACGGCGAACCCGTGCTCGTCCCCGCTGGGGCCGGGGTCCTCCACGGTCAGGTCGACGAAGGCGTAGGGGTGGAACCAGGCGCCGTGCCACGGATCGAGGCGATTGGCCATAACGTCCTGCGGCTCGCACACACCCTCCACGTCGACCACGGCGGACACCACCACGCCCCGGGAGGCCGGACGGGCGGGCAGCACCGGACGCGGCAGCGGCTCCTCACCGCCGGCCTCGTCGAGCCGCACCCAGGCCAGCACCCCGTCGTCGTGCACCGGGTAGGGCTGCCAAGCAGCGAACGGCTCCCCGTTGAGGGCCAGTCCGTGCCAGTGGCACACCACCTGGCCGCAGCGCACCGGGCTGTCCCGCAGCGGGGCTCCCAGGTGCGGGCAGGCTCCAGGGCCGGCGTGCAGCGCACCGGCCGGATCGCGCCACGCCACCACTTCCTGGCCCGCGACGGTACGGCCGAAGGCGCGGTCGGAGCGGATCTCACCGGCGGAGGCGAGCACGTACCAGTTGCCGGAGGGCCGGGCGGTGGCGGCCTTCAGCGCTGACGCGATCACCGCGGGCTGCGCCTGGCGCCAGGTGGGTTGCTGGCGCTCCCATCGCTGGGAGCGGCGGCGGGCGCGCAGCGGCAGCCGCCGTTGCGGGCGGCGGGCCGGCGTGGTCATACGGACCTCCTTCGCGGGGTGGCACGGTGCTCCGCATAACGACCGCGGGCCCGGGCGGCGGTGACCCGGGCGGCGCCGCGCACCGCCATCGCCGCACGGCGGGCGCCGGGCACCGCCACCCGGCGGTGGACCACCGGGTAGTCGGCGTCCGCCGCGCTGTCGAGGATCTGCGCGTACAGCAGGAACGCGGTCTCGATGCAAGGACGGGCGATCGGGTCGAGCATGGCGATGCCGGGTGCGGCCTTCCGGTAGACACCACGGGTGAGTGCGACCGTCTCCCGGAGCGCCCGGTGGATACGGGCGTCCCGGCGGCCGGTGGCACGACTCCAGTAGAGCAGTTCGCGGTCCACGCCGTGGGCGGCCAGCAGGTCGGCCGGCAGGTAGACGCGGCCCCTGTCGAGGTCTTCGCCGACGTCGCGGAGGAAGTTGGTCAGCTGGAACGCCACTCCCAGCGCCGCAGCATGCGGCTCGGCCTCGGCCCGCGGCACGACCGTGCCCAGCACGGGCAGCATCTGGAGGCCGATGACGGCGGCCGAGCCGTGCATGTACCGCTCGAGCGCGGCGTAGTCAGGGTAGTCGGTGACCTCCAGGTCCATGCGCATGGACGCCATGAAGTCGGTGAAGTGGGACTCGTCGATGGCGTAGGTGCGGGCCGTGTCGGCGAGGGCGCGGATCACCGGCTCGTCGCTGCTGCCGGTGCGCAGGCCGGGCAGCAGCTGCCGCTCCAGGGCGAGCAGCGCCTCGGCCCGCTGGCGCTCGACCGGCCCGAGTACCGCGCCGCCACCGGCACCCCCGCCGGGCCGGCGGACGGCGGGCCCCTGCCCACCTGCGACGCCCTGCGTGCTGCCGGAGCGCTGCTCCGCGCGGGGACGAGGGGAGCCGTCGGCCCGGCCGGGACGCGCGCAATGGCCGGACCGGTCGGGCTCGGCGGGCTGGGCGGTGGAGGCGAGCTGCTCGGCCGGAGTGTCCACGATGTCGTCCGCCCAGCGGGCGAACCCGTACAGGGCGTGCACGGCGGGGCGGCGGCGGGGCGGCAGCAGGCGGGTGGCGAGGAAGTACGTCTTGCCGTGGCGGGAGTTGAGGTCCCGGCAGAACAGATAGTCCGCACGCAGGCCGGGTTCGACGATCCTGGCGGCGTCGAGTTCTCGCACGCTCATCGGCCGGCCTCCCGAAGGACCCGGCGGGTGGCGGTCCGAGGGTCGCCGGTGATGCGTTCGGCGGCCAGCCTGCCCGAGACCAGCACGGTGGGTACGCCGACACCGGGTGTGGTGCCGCAGCCCGCCAGCACGGCGTTCTCAGTGCCGCGCACCAGGTTGCGGGGGCGGAACGGTCCCGTCTGGGAGAAGGTGTGGGCCGCGGAGAACGGCGTTCCGGCGGCCAGACCGTCCCCGTCCCAGGTGGCGGGGGTGATCAGGGTCTCCGCTTCGACGGACGAGCCGAGCCCGTCAAGTCCGCGCTCCTCGAGCACGCCGAGGAGCTGGTCGCGGTAGCGGGGCCCGAGGTTCCCCCAGGCGTGCGCACCGGGCCCGATGTCGGTGTTGGGGCAGGGCGCGAGGACGTAGTGCAGGTGCCGGTCGGGCGGCGCCAGCGAGGGGTCGTGGGTGGTGGGGCGGGTGATGAGCAGCGACGGATCGCTCATGACCCTCCCCTGGCGGGTGATCTCGGCGAAGGTCTGCTGCCACGCCTTGCCGAAAAAGATGGTGTGGTGAGCGAGTTGGGGCCAGGTGCGGTCGGTGCCGAGGTGCAGGATCACCGCGGACGGCGAGTGCCGCAGCGCCACGGGACGGCGTGGCGTACGGCCCAGCAGGCGGTAGGCCACGGGCAGGTCGCAGCTGAGCACCACGGCGTCACAGGGCGTGCGCCGCCCGTCGGCGGTCACCACGGCCCGTACCCGGCCGCCGTGCTGTTCGAGCCGTTCGACGGTGCTGCCGTAGTGGAACTCGGCACCCGCCTGCGCGGCGGCGTCCGCCATGGCCTGCGGGAGGGCGTGCATGCCGCCACGCGGGAAGTACACCCCGGCGACGGTGTCCATGTAGGCGATGACCGCGTAGGCGGCGAGGGCCCGCTCGGGCGGCACCCCGGCGTAGAGGGCCTGGAAGGAGAACACCCGGCGCAGGCGTTCGTCCTTGAGGAAGCGGCCGATCGCGGCGTCGAGGCGCCCGAAGCCGCCCAGTGCGGCCAGGCGGGCCAGGTCCGGGTGCAGCACACCCAGCGGCGAGTCGAAGTTGGCGTCGATGAAGTGGTCCATCTGGACGCGGTAGAGCTTCTCCAGCCAGCTGCGCAGCCGCCGGTATCCGGCGGCCTCCTCCGCTCCGGCGAAGCGCCTGACCTCCGCCTCCATCGCGTCGCCGTCGGTGTGCACGTCCACCTGCGAGCCGTCGGCGAAGCGCGCGCGGTAGGCCGGGGTGAGGGGCAGCAGCTCCACCCGGTCGGCGAGGCTCACACCGACCGCCGCGAAGGCCTGCTCCGCGAGGTGCGGCATGGTCAGCACGGTCGGACCGGTGTCGACCTGGTAGCCGGCCATGTCGAGGCGGCCCATCCGCCCGCCCGGCCGGTCCTGCGCCTCGATCACGGTGACCTGCCGGCCGGAGCCGAGCAGGTGCATCGCCGCCGCGAGGCCGGACAGTCCGGCACCGATCACTACGACGTGGTCGGTGCGTCCGCTCACCCGCCTCACGCCTGGCCACCGCCCATCGCGGGCGCCAGCGGGCCGCCCGAGCCGGCCGCCGCCAGGACCAGCCGGGACAGCTCACGGTGTGCAGGAGCGGCGGGCGCCGCCTTTTCCAGCGCGAGCAGGCTCTCCTCGACCAGCGTGCCGATCTTGTACTCCACCGCGTCCAGCGCGCCGAGCACGGTCACCACCTCCCGGTAGCGTTCCAGGCCCTCGGGCGTCAGATCCCGGTCCCCCGAGGACCCGCAGAGCACGTCGAGGGCCGCCGTGTCGCGCGTCTGCCGGGCCAACTCCTCGGCCACCGCCACCAGATACGTCACTTTCCCATCCCGTACGTCGTCACCCGACGGTTTTCCCGTCCGGTCCAGATCGCCGAACACACCCAGCACGTCGTCCCGCAGCTGGAAGGCAAGGCCCGCGCAGCGCGCGGCCGAATCCAGGTCGTCGCGCATGGCGGGTGGGGCGCCGGCCAGGGCCGCGCCCAGCCCCAGCGGCCGTTCGACCGTGTACGCCGCGCTCTTGAGGTACGCGACGCGCAGCGCCCGTTCGGCCCGCACCTCGCGCGCCGCCTGTGTGCGCACGTCCAGGTACTGGCCGGCGACCATCTCCAGGCGCATCGCCCGCCACAGCGCCCGGACCTCCCGGGCGACGGGGGCGGACAGCTCGGTGTCGGCGACAAGGTCATCGGCCCACGCCAGGGCAAGGTCGCCGGTCAGTACCGCGGCGCTCTCGCCGAACCGGGCGGCGCTGCCGCACATACGGGCCGCGTGGTGCCGGGCGGCGAAGCCGACGTGCACGGCCGGGGCTCCCCTGCGCAGCGTCGAGCCGTCCATGACGTCGTCGTGGATCAGGGCCATGCCCTGGAGCACCTCGAGGGCGGCTGCCAACCGCAGAGCCGCCCTGGCCTGTTCCCCGCACCCCGCGCCGCCGGCGGCACGCCAGCCCCACCACGCGAACCGGGCGCGCAGCCGCTTCCCGCCCCCGCTGACGAACCGTGCCAGCCGGGCCGCGACCTCGCCGCCGAACTCCCCGTCCACCAGGCGCGCTTCGCGTACCCGCTCGGCGAGCCAGTCGGTCAGCACCTCCTCGACCGCCGCAGCCACGTCGCCGTCCACGCAGCCCGCGCCCACCGGCCCGGACCCCGCCGTGCACAGTGCTCCGGCAGGGCCGGCGTTGCCACCGGCCCTGCCGGCACGGTCCTCCGCCGGACCGCTTGCGAACAGACACCTGATCCCACCATGCGCACCGACCACGCACACCACCTCCAGCACACCACCTTCCGCCCGGCACCACCCCTCGGACGCACCAACACACCGAAAACGCGGCAACGGAGGTGTCCGTACGGCGGAGGCAGCTCCAGGCGTGGCGTTTCCCGGGGTGAGGGGTTCCACGCGCGTGCGTCCCCAATCCCGCCTCCCGGGCCGGTTCCAGCGGCCCCGAGGCGGGCTGCGGGGCGAGTGCCCGTCTGTCGCGGCGGGTGTGCGACCGGGTTCCACGGCTCCGGTGGGCTTGTGCTGCTCGCAGGGACAGGGAAGCGCTGGTCAGCCGGGGTTCGGGAGGGCTTGGAGCCGGTTCGGGGTGTCGGTGATCACGTCGTTCCAGGGCCAGTGCCTTTCGTTCAGGGGATTCCGGGTGCCCAGTACCGGAGAGTGCTGATCTGCCATGCGTGTGTCGTTGACGACGGCCAGGCGCGCGAGGTCCCGAAAGTTCAGCGGCAGCACGTTGCCGCGGCCGCTCTGGAGGATCCGCTGGCCGTCGATTCCCAGGACGGTCAGCAGGTAGCGGGAGATGTTTTTCTTCGACTTGGCGTTGTGCTTGAACTTGAGAGTCTCGTCCGCTGGCTCCGATGGCATCTCTCGGAGATCGTGGTTGAACACCTCGATGGTGTCGCCGCCGATCGCGCGGGACGGAGTGAGGCTGCGACCGTCGCTCACCCGTAGGCCGAGGAGAATGCGGGTGTAGCCGTCGTCCTCCGGGATCGACTTGAGTTCGCTGGCGCCCAGCATGTAGTCCACGGCCTCTTCGACGTAGGACTTGCCCCTGTCCGAGGCTCCGTAGATGACCGTCAGGCCGGGACTGAATTCCACTGCGGCCGGAGGCTTGTCCATGCCGAGGAAGGTCAGGTGGACGAGCGTCAGTCTGATCACAGGACGTCCTCTCCCAGGTCGCCGGGGCTCACGTGGATACGGTCAGACCAGCGCTGGGTGATCTGCTTCATGCCCTCGCGGACGTCCGTTCCTTCATGCATGTAGGTGCTGGTGAGCCAGTCAGCCCGTTCGATGAGCTGCCCGACATAGGGAGCCTCCAGGGCGTTGAGGAAGCTCGCTGCCTCGTCTGTGGCCCCGTACATGAAGCCGTGGTCGGTGGTCGTCATGTCGGCGAGGCCGGCGCGTAGCAGGACCATGAGGCCCTGTTCGATGAGGCGTCGGCGCAGGCCGAGCTCGCCGGGGAGGTCGGGGTGGAGACTGGCGGGGCCGTGGTCGAGGTCGCCGCTGTGGAGCATGGCGTGGTCCAGGTAGACGAGCTGGGCGACGTCCAGGCGGTGGGGGAAGGTCTCTGCCAGGAGGATCAGAGCGCGCATCCCGGCCTCCACGGGGCCGTTGAGGGGGGTCACGGGGCAGGGCCCCGGCAAAGTCGTTGATCATGCGGCCAGGGGCAGGTTGGTGGGGTGGTCGGTGTCGTGGGCGTGGTGTCGTGGGGCGGCGGCGATGTTGTGGTGTTCGTCCAGGCGGAGCAGGGTGATGGCGGTGTTGCGCGGGCCGGTCATGGCGCGGGGTGTGTTGCCGGTGCGGACGTGGGAGCGGTCCTCGTCGAAGGTGACGTCACGGACCCAGTGGAGGCGGTTTTCGATCTCCCAGTGCGACTGCACTCAGGTGGCCAGTACTTCTGGTGGCGCGGTGCGGGCGTCCGCGCTGGTGATCAGGTAGACGATCTCGACGGTCCGTCGGCCTTTGCGGGTGACGGTGCGCCGCAGTTGTGCGACCTGCGCGGCTCCGCAGAACTCGACCCAGGCCGGTACGTCGACGACCTTGACCGTCCGGGTGGCCCGGCGTCCGTGACCGCGATCTGTCCTGGTGGTGGCGGGTACCGAAACCCAGGGAAGCGCTTTGAGGTGCGCATACAACGACTTCTGGCTGGCCTTCACGGTCATGACGTAGTCACCGCCGGCCCTGGTCACGACGGCCGCGGTGTCGTGCTGGGTGTGCGGCGCGTCCATCGTGACGACCACGCCGTCCAGGTCGAGGTTTTGGAGCAGCTCCCGGGCAGCCGGGATCTCGTTGCTCTTCTCGCTCACGGCGATCTGGCCGAGCACCGCCCCTGATCCGTGCGCGAGGGCGGTGACCAGGTGCGGGGCCGAGGAGTTGCCACCGCGTGCACCCCGGAGGGTCTTGCCGTCGATGGCGATCACCCGCCGTCCCGCCACCACCGCGGTCCTGGTCGCCGCCCAGGAACCCAGCACCGCATCGAGCCGGTCCGCGTCGAGGCGGGCGAACAGGCGCCGCAACGTCGACTCGTCCACACCGCCGCGTTCAAGTCCCAGCCGGGCAAGCGCACCGCCGCCGGCATCACGGGCCCACTCCCCGATCGCGGTGAACCCCCGCGCTCCGGCCACCACGGCACACACGGCCATCGCGATCAGGGCACCCACCGGATGCCGCACACCGCGCCGTGGGCGCGGATCAGGTATCCGACCGAGCAGGTGGACGAGGAGTTCGTGATCCAGTACGGGCGTGCGAACAGGCGCGGGGATGAGAGACGATGGCATGGCGCGGGCGTGATCCCCTGGTCGGACGGTACGGCGTAGGAACCTCCATCCAACCGGACCGGAACACGCCCGCGCACCGCTACCCCGCCACAAAACCCCACGCCGCAGGGCTACACGACGACTTTGCCGGATCCCTGCCTGGTGCGCGGACGCAGACATCCCGCAAGTGCGTACCCTCGCCACCACCGTGGACCGCTGGTGGAACGAGATCGCCGCGTTCATCGACACCGGACACAGCAACGCCCAAAGCGAGGGCATCAACCGCGTGATCAAGCTCGTCGCCCGCGCCGCCTTCGGGTTCCGCAACGCCATGAACCAGCGGCTACGCCCACGTTGTGTCACCACCCGCCGCGCCCGTGGGCACCTCCGCCCCGCTCAACTTTGAAGACCCCGTGCGGCCCACCCTACCCAGGCCGCCAGGGGCCAGGTCGGACTCGACCACTACCAGGTCCGCAACTGGACCTCATGGCGCCGGCACATCACGCTCGCCATGCTCGCGCTGGCGTTTGTGACCGCCCTTGCCGCCGACCCGGCACCGCAACGGCCCGTCGATCCACTCCACCCCACCCGCGGCAGCGACCCGATCACGTTGACCGTCCCCGAGATCCGCGTCCTGCTCGCCGCCGTCCTCACGGCCCGGCCGTGACCGCGGGCAGACTGCTGCACTGGTCCCACTGGCGCAGACGCCACCAGGCAACAGCCTGTCCGTCCCCGGCGACTGCGAACTGCTCCCGCCCCGCGGTGAACGGGGGATCTTCCTGATGACCGGGGATGTCCTGCGACGAGCGGATGCCCGTGAGACCGTGCACTCGCTCGGCTCTCGCTGAGATGATCGGCCCATGAGCCGACGCCCAGTGACTCTGCACAGGATCGTGTTCACCGACTGGCGGGCGGTCCACTCGTGGGCCTGCCTGCCCGACGCCTGCCGCTTCCAGCCCTGGGGGCCGAACACCGAGGAGCGGACGCGCGACTTCGTGAGGACGGCGTCCGAAGCCTGGGCACACGAACCGCTGCGGCGGCTGGCACACGTGGCGCGCGTCGGCGACGCCGTCGTCGGTATGGGCGAGCTGCACCTCCGCAGTCCCACGCAGCGCCAGGGTGAGATCTCCTACGTCGTGCATCCAGGGGTGTGGGGCCAGGGCATCGGCACGGAGATCGGGCGCTCGCTGCTCTCGCTGGGCTTCGACCGGATGGGACTCCACCGGATCCACGCCACGTGCGACCCCCGCAACCGGGGGTCTTCCCGGGTGCTGACGAAGCTCGGCATGACGTACGAGGGGCACCACCGGCACACGGCGTGGATTCGGGACGGCTGGCGGGACTCCCTGGTGTTCAGCATCCTCGAAGAGGAGTGGTTCGCGGAGACCCGGAGCGGCGCCGAGGCCGGCGCGTAAGGGCTGCCCGCGCGGCCCGGGTGACGGACGAGTCGCCGACCGCGCCATGGGCCTCGCCGACCGGTAGCAGGGGCACCCGATACCGCGCGCTCGGCCGGGCCGGGATTTCCGGACCGGCCCGGCCCGGGATTCCCGGCGCCGGACCGGCAGCGACACAGCCGTCACAGTGAGGGCGGCCGTCCGTGCCCCAGCAGCGGGATCTCGGAGTGCACGGTGCCCATGCCGGGTCCGTGCTCTCCTGTCCCGCGGGCGTCGAAGACCTCTTTGGCCATGCTTCGCCAGAAGGCTGCGGCGCCCCCGACGTCCACGTTGGTGTGCAGGTGGACGCTGTCGTAGCCGGGAGTCGCGGCGGCGAAGGCGCAGGCCCGGTCCACGAGGGTGCGTGCCAGTCCGTGCCGCCGGTGCTCCGGGCGTACGTAGACCTGCACGATCTGCGCGGTGGTGCCCGAGGGGTGGCGCTCGGAGGGCCACCGCGGGTGCGGTGGGTGGGCCGGTCCTGCCGACCGGACACCCGTCGTGGCTACGACCCCGCCGTCGTGCACGGCGACCAGCAGCACGTGGCGGGGGTCGTCCAGACAGGTGTTCGCGATGTCGATGACGTCCTGGTGCCACTTGGGTACGTTCCCGTAGCCGAAGTCCCGGTAGAAGGTGTCGGGCATGACCTGCCGGGCGCCTTCCGCGTCGGCAGGCGTGGCGGTGTGCACGGTGCAGGGCGGGTGGGGGTGGTGGTTCACCGAAGTCTCCTGAAGGCGTGACGTGTACGGAAGCGGCGTCGGGGGCCCGGCCGGGCTGGTGCATCGCCCGCCGGTACGGGGCTGTTCACGGGGGCGGTGGCGCTGTCCGTGCGCGCACGTCTTGCCGCAGCGGTGGATCGGTACACCGTGCGGGTGCTCCTCGATCGGGGCTTCGACCGGGTCGCCGACCCGATCGGTCCGGGCGCGCCGGGGTGTCGCGTCGGGGTGGGCGCCGAGCCGGGAAGGGGCGCCGGACCGTCCGGTTGCCGTGGCGACGAGGTGCACAAAGTGTTCCGGGGGCGCAGGGCGGCGGCCGTGTCTCGCATGCGGAGATGTTGCGTACCATCAGATGACAACGAAAACGATTGTCGATACTGTCTCCTCGGTCAAGCGACGGCGCCGTCGCCTTGGCGGAAAGAACGTCAGCCGCACCGTGTGAAGGGGAACTCGTGGCTCATCTGCTGATGGTCGAGAGCTGGGTCGGATCCATGAGCAGGCTGCTGCCGAGAGCGGTCAGGGAGGCGGGCCACGAGTTCACCTTTTTGACGCGTGACCTGCATCACTACCTTCGTTCCGCGCCGGAGGGCACCGCCCACCCGCTTCTCGCGGCCCACCATGTCCTCACCACGGAGACCAACGACACCGACGCGCTGCTGCCCTTCGTCGGGCGGGCCCACGAGGCGCTGCACTTCGACGGAGTGATCACCTCCTGCGACTACTACCTGCGGACGGCCGCCACGATCGCCAGTCGTCTGGGACTGCCCGGCCCCACGCTCGTGTCGGTCGAGAACGCGTGCCGCAAGGACGAGACCCGCCGGGTGCTGGCAGAGGCCGGCCTCCCGGGGCCACGCTTCGCGGTGTGTGCGGAGTGGGCCGAGGCGACTGCCGCGGCTCGCGACCTCGGCTACCCTCTCGTGCTCAAGCCCGTGGACCTCTGCGCCGGCATGTTCGTCCGCCGTGTCGACGACGAGGCCGCACTGGCACATGCCTACCGGGCACTCGCCGCCTTCCCCGTCAACGCCCGCGGGCAGCGCCGCGAGCCCGTGGTTCTGCTCGAAGAGCTGCTTGACGGTCCCGAGGTCAGCGTCGAGACAGTGTCGTACGGCGGGGACGTGCATGTCGTCGGCGTCACCGACAAGAGCGTCGGGGGAGTCCCCGCGTTCGTCGAAACCGGCCACATGTTCCCGGCCGTCCTGAACGCCACGGACACCGCGGCTGCCGAGGAGACCGCGCGCCGGGCGCTCAAGGCACTCGGCCTCGACGGGGTCGTCGCCCACACCGAGATCAAGCTGGCGACCGCCGGACCACGCGTGGTCGAGGTCAACCCCCGGCCGGCAGGCAACCGCATCACCGAACTCGTACGCCACGTCACCGGTATCGACCTGGCCGCGGCCTGCGTGGACGTCGCTCTCGGCCGTGAGCCGGACCTGCGTCGCCGCGACACCGGTTTGGTCAGCGCCGCGATCGGCTTCCTGGTACCGGACGGGGAAGGGGTTCTGGGGACTGTCGAGGGTGCCGACGCGGTGCGTGCGTCGGACGGACTGCTGGAACTGCAACTCGCAGAGCCGGGGAGGGCGGTCAAGGCCGCGGGCAGCAACAACGAGTACCTCGGCCACGTCATGGCCGGTGACGCGCAGGGCTCGGGCGCCCGCGATCGAGTCGCCTCCCTCCTCGCACAGCTGCACCCCCGGGTGGTGGCCCGATGAGCTCCCCCGGGACTGTGGACGGTGCGGCTTCCTCGTACGACGACCTCGTCGAGCGCGTTCTGGCCAGCGGGCTCGGTCCCGACCCCCGCACCCAGCGGATCGCCGTGGCCTTCACCACGCGTCAGGCAGTACGGCACGAAGGACGCGGCTCCGGCTACCGCAACGAAGTGCTCAGCCTGCGCCTCGCCGAAGCCGTGGGTTCCTGCGCGGTCGAGCCCGGAGAACTGCCCGACGGCGCCGTCGAGGATTGTGTCGGCGCGGACATCGCCGAACTCCTCGCCCACGAGTTGACGCCGGTACGGGTCGCTGCGCTCGACGCGTACCTGATGCACGCCCTGCCGCACGGTTCCGCCCACGGGGCGCGAGCCTGTCCGCTGCCTGCCGGCACGTCCCTGGAGAAGTCCCGAGCGAGGGCCGATGCCGTGGTCGGACTGATCGACGCCGTGCCCGGAGCGACGGTGCTGGTGGTGGGCGTGGTCAACTCGCTGCTGGAGGCGCTGCGGGCCCGTGGCCTCGCGTACATCCCGTGCGACCTCAAGGGGGGCACGACCGAATGGGGCGAACCCGTGTGCACCGACGCCCTGGGGGCGATCGAGCGCTGTGACGTGGTTCTCGCCTCAGGCATGACCCTCGGCAACGGCAGCTTCGAGCCGCTGCGGCAGCACGCGCAGCGCCGCGGCAGGCCCTTGGTGATGTTCGCACAGAGCGGCAGCGCGGTTCTGCCCCGCCTGATCGGCTCCGGCATCAGCGCGGTGTGCGCCGAGCCGTATCCCTTCTTCTGGCTGGACGGCGGTCCGGGGGCCGTACACCGCTACGGAGCCGCCCTGTGACCACGGCCGTACTCAACTCCGGATTCGGCGCGGGCAATCGCGAGCTTCTCGGCCTGCTCGGCCGGACGCCTCTGGCTCGTGTGACCACTGACCTGCCGTGCCCGCAGCCCGGCTTCTGGGCCAAGCTCGAAGGGCTCGGTGTCGGTGGCATGAAAGCACGCTCCGCCGTCTCCATGCTGCTGGGTGCCAAGGAACGCGGAGAACTGCGGCCCGGAGCCCCCGTGGTGGAATCCACCTCCGGAACGCTCGGCATCGGACTGGCGTTCGCAGGTCAGGCGCTCGGTCATCCGATCGTGCTGGTCGGGGACAGTGAACTCGAACCGTCGATGCGGCAGTTGCTACGCGCCCACGGGGCCCGGCTGGAGCTGGTGGATCGCCCGGAGGCCGAGGGCGGCTGGCAGGCCGCCCGGCTCGCCCGGCTCCGCGAACTGCGCGCACAACTCCCGGACTCGTACTGGCCTGACCAGTACAACAACCCGGACAACATGGCGGGTTATTCGTCCTTGGCGGCTGAGATCGCCACTCGGCTCGACCACCTCGACGTGCTGGTGTGCAGCGTCGGTACCGGAGGCCACAGCGCAGGCATCACCGGGCCGCTTCGGCGACACTGGCCCGGCCTGCGACTCGTCGGGGTGGACGCCACCGGCTCCTCGATCTTCGGGCAGCCCGCCAGATCCCGGCTGATGCGTGGGCTGGGCAGTAGCATCCACCCGCGCAACGTGGCCTACGAGGCGTTCGACGAAGTCCACTGGGTCGGCCCGGCCGAGGCCGCCGACGCGTGTCGGCGGCTCGCCCGCTCCAACTTCGTCAGCGGGGGCTGGAGCACCGGCGCTGTCGCGCTCGTCGCCGCCTGGGCCGCCCGCGTTCACCCGGGCGGGGTCGTCGCCACGGTCTTCCCGGACGGGCCGCACCGCTACCTCGACAGCGTATTCGACGACGGCTTCGTCGACGCCCATGGCGTCGACCCGGCCACCGCGGCCACCCGGCCGATGGAAATACCCCACCCCACGGCGGTGGAGGCTCACGGCTGGGTTCGATGCCGCACCGTCACCGACCCACTCACCACGACCCCGGAAGAGAAGCCGTGAAGTGCAGCCGGCAGACGGTACATCTCGCCCTTTCCGAACCACTGCGTATTTCCCGGTCCACGATGGCAGCCCGGGAGGCCGTGTGGCTGACCATCGAGCACGAAGGCCGCCGCGGCTACGGGGAGGCCGTCACCAGCGTGTACTACGGCCTCGACGCCGAGGCTCTCGATCGGCTGCTGTACTCGGAGTCCCAGTGGTTGGTGCGCTTCACCGACCCCGAAGCCGCCCTCGAAGCACTGTGGGCCGGCACCCGGACGACCCCCGCGCCGCCGGCTGTGACCGCTGCCGTGGAGTCCGCTCTGCTGGACCTTGTCGGCAAGCGGGCGGGCGCCCCTGTGCACCGCTTCCTGAACTCCCACGGAAGTCCGCCTTCCGCCGCGACCGCCCGCACCATCGGCATCACCACGCCGCGACGGGCCGAAGCGCGGGCAGCGGCCCTGGACCGGGAGGGATTCTCGGTCATCAAGCTCAAGGCCGGCGCACCGGACCCACTGGAGGACCTGACACGTGTACGGGCCGTCCGTGCCGCAGCGCCGCGTGCCCGGCTGCTGCTGGACCCCAACGGAGCGTGGACCGTCCAGGAGTCCGAGCGACTGCTGCCGCTCTTCGCGGAGCTGGGTGTCGAGGCCGTCGAGCAACCCCTGGCCCCCGGCCGTCCGGAAATGCTGGCGAAGCTCGCGGAGCGTTCGCCGTTGCCGATCATCGCTGACGAGGACGCGACCGGTTTCGAGGACGCGCGTCGCCTCGCCGGGCGTGTGCAGGGCATCAACGTCAAACTCGCCAAGTGCGGTGGCGTCGGCGTCGCCCTCCGGATCGCTGAACTGCTCGTGGGCACCGGCACGGGGCTGATGCTCGGTTGTCTGACCGCCAGCACTCTCGGCATCGCCCCTGCCGTCCACCTCGCCGACCGCGCCCGCTGGGTCGATCTCGACGGTCATCTGCTGCTCGCCGAGGACCCTTGGGCGGGTATCGGCGGCACCGACGGCACGGTACGCACGAGCTGCGACCCCGGCCTGGGGGTCCACCGGCGCGTGGCCGAGGAGGTCCGGGCATGAGGACATGGCACGAGCTGCGGGGCTTTCCGCTCGCGATCCGGCTGCTCCTGATCAACCAGCTCGGCGTCAACACGGGCTTCTACCTGCTCATCCCCTACCTCGCCCTGCATCTCAGCGAGGACCTGGGAATGTCGGCGGCGGTCGTCGGCATCGTGCTCGGTGTGCGCAACCTCAGCCAGCAAGGACTCTTCCTCATCGGCGGAACGGCAGCGGACCGGCTGGGAGCCCGCGGCGTCATCATCGCCGGATGCGCCCTGCGCACCATCGGCTTCGGGCTCTTCGCGCTCGGCGACGGGCTGTCCGTGCTCCTCGCCGCCTCCGTGCTCAGCGGCCTGGCCGGAGCGCTGTTCAATCCTGCCGTGCGAGCCTATCTCGCGCTGGAGGCGGGGGAGCGCAAGGCGGAGGCGTTCGCTCTGTTCAGCGTCTTCGCCACGACTGGTGCCCTGATCGGGCCGTTGCTCGGCAGCGCCCTGCTGCTGGTCGATTTCAGGACCTCGGCGCTCACGGCCGCGGGGATCTTCGCGGTACTCACTGTCGCCCAGGCGCTCGTGCTCCCGGCCCGCAAGGTCGTGCCCACGGGGAACAGCGTCGCCTCCGACTGGCGAGAGGTGGTCGGCAACCGGGGCTTCGTGGCCTTCGCCCTGGCCATGGTCGGCATGTTCACCATGCAGAACCAGCTGTACATGCTGATTCCCGACGGGGCCCGGCGGGCGACCGGCTGGGAGGGCGCGGTCGGGCTCGTCTTTCTCGTCGGTACTCTCGCCAACCTCTGGCTTCAGCTGCGCGTCACACGTGCGCTGAAGAGGCGGGGCAGCAGGGCGCGCTGGATCAGTGCCGGACTCGCGCTGATGGGACTCTCCTTCGTACCGCCGATGGCGGTGTCGGGCTACGGTGCGGCGCCCGCCGGCCTTGCGGAGACGCTGTTTCGCCTCTGGCCCGTCCTGGCCGGCGCCCTGCTGCTCTACTTGGGGGTGATGATGGCTCAGCCCTTCGTGATGGAACTGATCCCCGGCTTCGGCCGATCCGAACTCACGGGCACCTACTTCGGGCTGTTCTACGTGGTCTCCGGCATCGCCGCTGCCGTCGGCAACACGATCGTCGGCTGGTCGATGGACGCCGGCGAGCGCATGGACGCGCTGTGGCTCCCGTGGGCGTGCTGCCTGGCGTTCGGCCTCGCCTCCGCCGCGGGGGTCGCCTGGCTGCACCGCCGCCGGGTTCTTCCCGCCCGTCCCGCGTCCGTTCCGGCGACAGCCTGAGGAGTACGCCTCACATGACCACCACCGCCAACCTGCTCACGGACAACCCAGCGCTCTACGAGGCCCGCTTCCCGGACCCCGAACGGCTCGCCGGACGTTGGACCGAGGGGTGCCTGCGCCGGTACGGCACACCCGGTCCACGCGTCCTGGACATCGGCTGCGGCACCGGCCGCGACGCCGCGTACCTGCATCACGCGGGCCGTAGCGTCACCGGCGCCGACCTGTCGGAGGCGATGCTGGCGTACGCCCGTGCCGAGCACCCCGGTCCGGCCTACCTCCGGGGCGATCTGCACGGGTTCGATCTGGGGGAGCGTGCCTTCGACGCGGTGGTGTGCCTGGACAGTGCGCTGTTGTACTGCCACACGAACGACCAGCTGGACGGCTTCCTGCTGTCCTGCCGCCGGTCGTTGCCACCCGGCGGCCTGCTCGTCGCGGAGATGCGCAACGGTGCCTTCTTCCTGGGCCGTACGGAGCTCCTCGACAACCCGCTGTCGGGCGGTTTCACCTGGCAGGGCACCACCTACCACTCCACCACCACGCTCCATGTGGACAGGGCCGCCCAACTGCTGCGCCGTACGCGGGTGTGGACCGCCGACGAAGGCTCCTCGCCGGTGGAGCAGCGCTCGGCGTGGCGGCTGCTCTTCCCCCAGGAACTGCGCCGCTTCCTCGCGGCTCACGGCTTCGAGGTGCTCGCCCTGTGGGACGGTCCGGGCCCGCGCACCGAACCGCCGTGGCACGAGGGCGACATGCCCGGCGCCACGGCCGACGGTGACCGGCTTCACCTGGTCGCCCGCCTCACCTCCGCCCTCCTCTCCTGAGCCTCCACCTCCGCCCGTTCGTATCGCAGCAAGGAACGCCACCATGACGAACATCCCTGTGAATGACCCGCGCTTCCCCGGTCTGCACCGTCGGAGCTTCCTCGCCGTCGCCGGAGGCGCCGCGGGCCTCGGTGCGCTCGCCCTGGCCGGCTGCGCCGGCACCGGGCCGGCCACCGACACGGCCAAGGGCGAAGGCAAGCCCTCGCGCGGTGGACGCCTGCGCGCCGCGTTCGCCGGAGGGGGAGCGAGCGAGACACTCGACCCGCACCTGAGCAGCCTGTTCGCCGACGTGGCCCGGGCCAAGGCCCTGTTCGACAAGCTCGCCGACTACGGTCCGGACCTGTCCGCGCGGCCGAGGCTCGCCGCGGAGTGGGAGTCCAACGCCGGCTTGGACCGCTGGAAGGTCACCCTGCGCGAGGCCGTCTTCCACGACGGCAGTCCGGTCACCGCGAAGGACGTTCTGTACAGCTACCGGCGTATTGCCGACCCGACGAAGGCCTTCCGCGCCAAGGCGTCCCTTGAACCCATCGACCTTGATGCCAGCCGTCCGCTGGACGACCGTACCGTCGAGTTCGTCCTCAAGCGCCCGGCCGCCGAGTTCCCCAACGTGCTCGCCACCTTCGGTGCGTACGTCGTCCCCGAAGGCGAGCAGGACTTCGACGGGAAGCCGGTCGGCAGCGGCCCGTTCCGCTTCGTCTCCTTCGCCCCCGGCAAGTCCGCCCTCTTCGCGCGCAACGACGACTACTGGGACGGCGCTCCCTACCTGGACGAGCTGGAGTTCGTCGTAGCCAACGAGGAGTCAGCCCGCGTCAACGCCCTGCTGGGTGGCCAGGTCGAGTACGCACACGAACTCGACCCCACCACCGCCCGTGCCCACGAGGGCAAGGGCCAGATCGAGATCATCCGGCTCCCGGACAGCTCCATGCAGGGCTTCGTCATGAAGACCGACCGACCGCCGTTCGACGACAAGCGGGTGCGGGAGGCGTTCTTCCTGATCGCCGACCGCCGAGAACTGGTCGACGGGGCCCTGTCGGGCGCCGGCACCATCGGCAACGACCTGTTCGGCCGGGGCTATGAGTACTACGCCGCTGGACTGCCCCAGCGCGAACAGGACCTCGACCGGGCAAGGGCCCTGCTCAAGCAGGCCGGTGCCGAGGGTCTCTCGGTCACGCTCGACACCTCGCCTGTCGCCGCCGGATTCACCGAGGCCGCCACCATCTTCCGCGACCAGGCAGCCAAGGCGGGCGTCACCATCACCGTCAGGACCGGCAGCAAGGACAGCTACTGGAAGGACATCCTCGACTCCGGGACGCTCGCCTCCTACCGCTCCGGTGCCATGCCCATCGAATCCCACATCTCCCAACGTCTGCTCAGCGACTCCACCACCAATGCCACCAAATGGCACCACAAGGACTTCGACGCCCTCTACCAGCAGGCGCAGTCCACCAAGGACAAGACCGAGCGTGCCGGGGTCTACGAGCGTATGCAGCGTCGCCTGCACGCCGAAGGGGGCTTCCTGATCTGGGGATTCGCCGACTGGATTCTCGGCACCGCTCACAACGTGAAGGGCGTCGAGACCAAGGCTCCGGCCAACTCCCTGGACTGGGCGCGCTTCGACAAGGTGTGGCTCGCGTGAGCGGACCACGGTCATGGATCGCCCGGCGGCTGCTGCTCGGTGCGGCGCAGACGGCAGCCGTGGTGCTGCTCGTCTTCGCCCTCACCGAGGCGCTGCCGGGGGACGCCGCCGTCGCCCTCGCCGGTGACCAGCCCGACCCGGAACGGATCGCCGCCATCCGCGAGGCCATGGACCTGGACCGCCCCGCGCTCGAACGCCTGGCCGACTGGGCAGCCGGGCTCCTGCACGGCGACTTCGGTACGTCCCTGGCGTCCGGACGGCCCGTCGCCACGTACATCGTGGACGGCTTCGGGCCGACCTTGCTGCTCGCCGCTCTGACGGTCGTGCTGCTCGTCCCGATCGGCGTCGGCCTCGGCGTGCTCGCCGCCCGCCACGAGGGCGGGCCCGTGGACCGTCTGGTCAGCTCGGTGACGCTCGGCGTCTACGCCGTACCGGAGTTCGCCTTCGGCACGCTGCTGGTCACCGTCTTCGCCCTGCGCCTGGGCTGGCTGCCACCGACAGCTGTCGGATACGGCACCGACCTCCTCGCTCACCCGGCCGCCCTTGTCCTGCCCTTGCTCGTCCTCCTCTCCCGTCCGGTGTGCTCTCTCGCCCGCCTGGTACGCGCCGGCATGATCGACGCGCTGGCCGCGCCGTACACGGCACACGCCCGCCGTTACGGCATACCCGGTGCCCGCATCCGGTACGGACACGCCCTCCCCAACGCCATGGCACCCGCCACGCAGCAACTCGCCCGTACGATCGACTGGTTGCTGTGCGGCGTCATCGTCGTGGAAGCGCTGTACGTGATCCCCGGCCTCGGCACCGTCCTCATGGCCGCGGTCGCAGAACGCGACGTCCCCGTGGTCCAGGGCCTCGCCGTCATCTTCGGCGTCACGACGGTCGTCCTCAACCTCGGCGCCGACCTGGCCGCCCGCCGTCTCGCCCCCCGGTCGGAGGTGGCCGCATGAGGTCCCGCTTCACCCTCGGCGCCGTCGTCATCGGCGTCCCCCTCGCCCTGGCCCTCCTCGGACCGCTGTGGGTGGGCGAACCCGGCCCTCGCGCCGCCTCGTTCACCCTCGGCGGCGGGCACTGGCTCGGTACGGACTTCGTCGGCCGGGACGTCTGGCGCCAGGTACTGCTCGGAGGGCGCTCCGTGGTGCTCGTGGCGCTCGCCGCGACCGCCCTTGCCTACCTCGTGGCGCTCCCCGTCGGCCTCCTCAGCGCTCTCACCCGCCGCGGCTGGCTGGAAGAACTGCTGATGCGGCCGCTTGATGTCCTGCTCGCCGTGCCGTCGCTGCTGATGATCCTGCTCGCCGCCGCCGTCTTCACACCGGGTGCCGTCGGCCTCACCCTGCTGGTGACCCTGGTCAACATCCCCGACGCCGCCCGGATCGTCCGTGCCGCAGCCACCGAGGTCGCGTCGCGCCCAGCGGTAGAGGCACTGCGGATGCAGGGCGAGACATGGTGGCGCACGGCTGTCGGCTACGTCGGCCGGTCCCTCCTCCGCACGCTCGCCGCCGACGCGGGGGTGCGGTTGACCGGTGTGCTGTACCTCGTCGCCACCGCGGCGTTCCTCGGAGTCGGCGTCGAACCGGACGCGGCCGACTGGGCGGTGATGGTGGATCGCAACCGCACCGGTCTGTTCGTCCAGCCCTGGGCCGTCGTGGTGCCCGCCCTGCTCGTCGTCGCCCTCACCATGGGTACCAACCTGCTCGTCGACGCCGGGTTGAGGAAAGGGAAAGGGACGTGGGCGAAGTGAAGCCGATCGCGGGCGAAGTGAAGCCGATCGCGGAGATCGAGAATCTGAGAGTGGAGATCGACGGCCGTGCGCTTGTCGACGGAGTGAGGCTCCGGGTGCTCCCCGGCAGTGTCACCGCCCTCGTGGGCGCCTCCGGGAGCGGCAAGACGACCACGGGCCTCGCCCTGCTGGGAGAGTACCCGGACGGCGCGCGTGTCACCGGTGACGTGCGCGTGTCAGGCGGTCTGGTCGGGTACATCCCGCAGCACCCGGGCGCCGTGCTCAATCCGGCGCGCCGCGTCGGCGCGCTGCTGCGTGACATCGCCCGGGCGCAGGTGCGCGAGCTGCCGCGGCGGCAGCGCCGGGCCGCCGTCGAGGAACGAGTCCTGCGGGCCCTGTCGCTGGCCCAGCTCACCGACGCGGGGGCGATGCTGCGGCGATTCCCCCACCAGCTGTCGGGGGGTCAGCAGCAGCGCGTGGTCCTCGCGCAGGCGCTGCTCTTCGGCGCCGAGGTGGTGGTGGCCGACGAGCCGACCACGGGCCAGGACGCGCTGACGAAGCGGAGCATCGTCGACCAGCTGGCCGCGGTGTCCCGGGAGGGGATCGCGGTCGTCGTGCTCAGCCACGATCTGGATCTCGTACGCGCACTCGCCGACGAGGTAGTGGTCATGCGTGACGGGCGCGTGGTGGAGTCGGCGCCGGCCGATCGCCTGTGGCACTCACCACGACACCCCTGGACGGTCGAACTGCTCACCTCCGAGTCCGCAAGCACTCCCATCGAGCCGGACCCCCGGGGCGAGGAGGTCCTCCGGGTAGGGCCGCTCACCGCCCGCCACGGCCGCACCGCAGTGCTCCGTACGCCCGGGCTCACCCTCCGCGCCGGCGAATGCCTCGCCGTCGTCGGCCGTTCGGGCAGTGGGAAGACGACGCTGGCGCGCTGTCTGTCCGGCCTCCACCGGAACCACGACGGAGAGCTCCTTCTCGACGGTGCGCCTCTGCCGCGCAGTCTGAGAGACCGCACACGTCAGCAGCTCGCCGCGGTCCAGTACGTCTTCCAGGACGCCAGGGCTGCCTTCGACGAACACCGCCCGGTCCTGCACCAAGTGGGGCGAACGGCCGTGCGCCTGCGGGGCGTGACCGAGGCGGAGGCCCTGGAGGAAGCGCTGGCCACACTCGCCGGCCTCGGTCTGACGGAAGACCTCGTACACCGCCGACCCGGTCGGTTGTCGGGCGGTGAAGTCCAACGCGCCGCGCTGGCACGCGCCCTGCTGGCCCGGCCGCGCGTGCTGGTCTGCGACGAGATCACCTCCGGCCTCGACACGGTCACCCGGCGGTCGATCCTCGACACGCTCGCCGGACTCGTCCTTGACCGGGGTGATCTCTCCCTGGTGCTGGTCACACACGATCTGGCCACAGCGGCGACGGCAACCCGCATCGCCGTGCTGGAGGCCGGCGACCTCGTCGAGGAGGGACCGGCGGAGCAGCTCCTCACTGCTCCGCAGCACCCGTTCAGTGTCCGGCTGATGGAGACCGCCGAACGCCTGCCGACACGGGTACGGGCCTGAGCGGTCGCCTGGTCCGCCTGGTTCGCCTGGAGACCGACCAGCGGGTTCCGCGGCGTGCGGACTGCCCGTCGATGCCCGCGGGCGGTCGACGGGTCGCTGCGTCCGGAGACCCGGGCCCTCTGGCTCAGCCGGTACTCGCCGAGGACCGCCGGGCCGGCGGCTCCGGGTCCGCGGACGGCGGCCGGAACCCGCGGGCTGCCCGAGGGGGTCAGATGAGGTTGTGGTGGAGGGCGCGGGCCACGGCGTGCGAGCGGTTGCGTGCGTGCAGGCGGGACATCACCTCGTAGACGACGTTCTTCACGGTGTGGTCCGAGCAGGACAGGGTACGGGCGATGGCCGTGTTGGGGTGGCCCTCCGCCATGAGAGTGAGGACGGCGGTCTGGCGCGCGGTCAGACGGGGCGGGGCAGGGCGGGAGGCCGCACCGGGACGGGCGGGTGCGGCCAGGCCGAGGAGGCGGAGGAGGTCGGGATAGGGCATCTCGACGGGGTCGGCCGACCGCTCGTCCGGGTGTCCGGTGGTGGCGGTCACAGCATGCCCGCCCGGAGGGCGTAGGCCACGGCGTGTGCGCGGTTGCGCAGCCGGAACCGCTGGGTGATGTCGTGGACGATCGTGGTGACGGTCCTCGGCGAGTAGCACAGCTCTTCGGCGATCTCGCTGGTCTCGTGCCCGTCGGCCACCATCCGCAGCACGGAGCGCTCCCGGTCGTCGAGGCCCGCGGCGGCCCAGGGAGTCGTGGTGGGGGAGGCGGCGTGTTCGAGGAGGAGGTCGAACAGGTCCGGCGGCAGGGTGCAGTCCCCGCGGGCGGCGGCCAGGACGGCCCGGGCGAGGCGGGTGGGGTCGGCCTCCCGGCGGCGCAGTAGGCCGCGGGCGCCGGCGGCGAGGACGTGCAGAGCGTCGGCCGGCGCCAGGTCGGCGGCGATGAGGACCACGTCCGGACGCGCGGGGGTGTCCCGGACGGTGCGCAGGACGTCCAGTTCGGGACGGCCGACGGCGTCCGCGGTGATGATGACGACGCGTGGGCCGTCGCCGTCACCGGTCAGCCGTACCTGGGGGCAGGAGAACAGCGCGGCCTTGGTGCCGGCTTCGAGTACCGGGTCGAGTGCGACGACGTCGACGGGTACGGGGTCGCCCATGAGGTCCTCCGTGGTGTCGTTCGCCGACCGGGCTGGGGCGGCGGAAGCGGGACGGCTCTCAGGCTGCGGCGAAGGGGGTGGGTGCGGCATCGGGCCGGGTCCCCCAGTTTCGGCCGGACCCGCCCGCCTGGTGCGTGCGACCGGCACGGACGGGTGCGGGGGACGGCGGGCGGGTTCGCGTGGGGTGCGTGCGCGGCGCGGGGGCACCGCGGTGCCGGTGCGGCGCGGCACCGCGGTCCGCGCCGCAGGTCGGACGGTGTGCGGCCGGGCTCTGGGGGCGGGGGCGGAATATGGGGGCCGAGCCCCCATGCGCGGGGGCGCCGGGCTCTGCGAACTTTCTCGTGTGACTGACACCGCCACTGCCGAAGAGCCCCGGGTGGGCGACCTCCCCCCGTTCTGGTGGGCGCCGGGTCTGAACCTGCGGGAGCGGCTCGCCGCCCCGGGGGCGCCCCGCCCCGGTGAGGACGCCGCCGTCCGCCCCCGACCCGCATCGTGGTCGCTGGGGGATGTGGACGGCTTCGCGGTCCGGCTGGCGGGCCTCGGGATCGGCGAGGACGTGGTCCGGGCGCTGGCGGTGGAGAAGCCCGAGCGGCTGGCGGCGCGCACCGTCGAACCGGAGTGGGCGCGGTACGCCGAGCGCGTGGTCGCGGCGGCGCCGGAGCGGTCGGCGGAGGAGGCCGCGGAGTCCGGCGGTGAGGCCGCGGGGTCCGGTGGCGGGGGCGCGGAGGTGTTCCTGCCCGTGCTGCGTCCGCTGATCGGGGCGGCCTGGGGGGAGGCGGCCACGGAACTGGAGTTGCGGCGGGATGAACTGGCCGCCGTGCGGGATGGGTTCGAGCGGAGTCTGGGTGACCGGCTGGTCCACCTGGCGGCCCGGTCGCTGGTCACGCGGCTGCACGGGGCGCGGGCGGCCGGAGTGCTGGCGGGCGGGACCCCGCAGGAGAGGTTCGCCGCGTTCGTCGCGGGGTCCGGCACCCGGCAGGGGCTCGCGGCGCTGTTCACCGACTACCCGGTTCTCGCCCGCCTGCTGGCGGTGACCTGCCGGAACGCGACGCGGAACGTGGTGGAACTGCTGCATCGCCTCGCGGCCGACCGGAGCCGGATCACCGAGGGCCTGTTCGGGGGCGCGGACCCGGGCGCCGTCCGGCGGGTCGAATTCGGCCGGGGCGACGCCCACCAGGGCCACCGCTCGGTGGCCGTACTGCACTTCGCCGGCGGCGGCGCGGTCGTCCACAAGCCCCGGCCGCTGGGCCAGCACGCGCTGCTGGACGAGGTGGTGGCGTGGGCGAACGACCGGGTGCCGGGGCTGGGGCTGCGCACGCCGCGGTCGGTGCACGGTTCGGGGTACGGCTGGATGGAGTTCGTCGAGTACGCGCCGTGCGAGTCGGCGACGGAACTGGACACCTTCTACCGGCGGCAGGGCGCGCTGCTGGCGCTGCTGTACGCACTGGACGGTGTCGACATGCACTTCGAGAACGTGATCGCCTGCCGGGACCAGCCGGTCGTGGTCGATGCCGAGACACTGCTGCACGCCGGGCTCGCCCCGGCCGTGACGGCGGGCGCCGACCCTGCCGCCGACGCGCTGGCCGCCTCGGTGCACCGCACCTGCCTGCTGCCGAGCCTGCTCATCGGGGAGGACGGCGCGCTGGACATCTCCGCCCTCGGTGGCGGTGCCGGGGGCGGTTACCCGAGCGCGGTGATGCGCTGGGAGGGTGCCGGCACGGACGGGATGCGCGTGCTGCGCGGACGGGTGGACAGCCCGCAGGGTCTGAACCGGCCCCGGCTGCGCGGCCGGACGGTGGGGCGTGGGCACGCCGACCACCGGGCGGCGCTGCTGGAGGGCTTCCGCGCCGCGTACGACGCGGTCGTCGGCCACCGGGAGGAACTCCTGGGCGAGGGAGGCCCGCTGGGGCGCCGCTGCGACGTGCCGGGCCGGCTGATCGTCCGCTCGACCCGCCTCTACACGACACTGCTGGACGAGTCGGCGCACCCGGAGGTGCTGCGGGACGCCCTCACGCGGGACGTGGTGTTCTCGCTGCTGTGCACGGAGTCCGTGCGGGACGCGGCCCGGCAGCGGCTCGTCGAGGACGAGATCGCCGACCTGTGGGGCGGCGACGTGCCTCTCTTCTCCCACCATCCGGCGCGGACCGCGGTGTTCACCTCACGGGGCGACGTCCTGGAGGGTGTGCTGCCCGCGCCGGGGCTGCGCACGGCACAGGCCAAGATCGCCGCCATGGGCGAGGTGGACCGCTACGACCAGGAGTGGGTGATCTCGGCGACGCTCGCCGTCGCGGGGGCGAACCTCGTCACGACGGGGGCGCGTTCGGTGCTCACGAGCGCGACTGCTCCGGCGGCGGTGCCCGAACCGTCGCGGATGCTGAGCGCGGCGTGCGGTGTCGCGGACGAGATCGCGTCCCGCGCCGTGCACGGCGGCGGACGGGTCAACTGGCTGGGGCTGGAGAAGGTCTCGGGGGAGCACTGGGCGGTCCTGCCCCTGGGCGGCGGACTCGCGCAGGGGTACTGCGGGGTGGCGCTGTTCCTGGCGCAGCTCGGGCTGCTCGCGGACGCCGACCGGTACACGGAGCTGGCCGCGAAGGCCGTCCGCCCGCTGCCGCTGCTGATGGCGGCGCTCGCCGAGGACCCGGAGTCGAGTGCCGCAGCGGGGCCGGGGGCCCTGCACGGGCTGAGCGGCATCGTCTACACGCTCGCGCGGCTGGCGCCCTTCGTGGGCGAGGACCTGGCCGGCTGCCTCCCCCACGCCCTGGCGGCCCTGGAACACGCCGCCGGTTCCGTCGACGGCGGCGCCGCGACCGGTGACGGACTGGCGGAGGGCCTGGCCGGTGCCGTGGCCGCGGCGGTCGCGGTGCACCGGGCGGACGCGGCCCCCGGGGCAGAGCAGACGGCGCGCCGCTTGGCGGACCGGCTCCTGACCCGCGCCGGACGGCGTACCGCGGAGCGCGCGGCGACCGAGGGCCGCCCCGGCGGCGGGGCACACGGCTTCGCCGAGGGGGACGCCGGGATCGGCTGGGCCCTGCTGCGGTACGCCGCGATGCGGCGGGCGGGGGGCGCGGGCGGTGCGGCACACCTGCCGGCCTCTGAGCACGCCGCCGTCGGCGGCGAACTGCTGGGCCGGGCGCTCGGCGCCGCGCTGGAGCGGCCGAAGGAGCTCGGCTGGTACTCCGGTCTGGCGGGTGTCGCCCTGGCTGCCGCGGACACGGCGGGCACCGTCGGAGCGGCGGTGCCCGCGCCCGCGCTGGAGGCGAGCGCCGCCCGGCTGGACGTCCCCGCCCACGTGCCCGACCTGAGCCTGCGGCACGGCGCCCTCGGCTCGCTGGAGGCGCTGTCCGCTCTGGCCGGCCGGGGCCACGACGGTGCCCGCTCGGCAGTGGCCTACCGCACCGGGGAGGTGCTGGGCCGCCTGGAGCAGCACGGCCACCGGTGCGGCACCCCCGACCACGTCCCCTCTCCCGGGTTCCTCACCGGCCTGTCCGGCATCGGGTACGCGCTGCTGCGGCTGGCGTTCCCGGCCGAGGTCCCGTCCGTCCTGCTCCTCGACACCTTCCCGGAACCGTCCGGGAGTTCGCGCACCACCTGAAACAGCACGGCTCGTACGTCTCCACCTCCCCAGAGAAAGGTCGTCATCATGCAGAAGCACCCGGTCGCCCCCGCCGCCCCCGCCGCCCCCACCGCCGAGGCCGCCGCGGCCGAGACCGAGGCCGTGCCCGCGCAGCCGGGCGGAGCCGATGACCCGGCGGGCCAGGTCACGCTGAGCGGCCGCAACCGGGCGTGCGCGCGGGCACGGGTGCTGGCGGGGCTCGTCCTCACCAGCGGCGCCGTCGTGACGCTCAGCCAGATGGACACCAGCGTCTCCGCCCCCAGCTGACCGGCCGTCGCCCCGGCCCGGATCTCGGTCCGGGCCGCCGGAATTCTTTCCTCCGCATGTCGGAGCCCCATGGAGGACACGCACGAACGCTTCACGCCGGCAGGTCGGGCTGACTACCATCGACGCTCATGCGTTCCCGTACGCGGTTCATCGTCGGTCGTGACCCGGAGCTGTCGGAGATCGGCCAGGCGCTGACCGACGCCCGGGAGGGCCGCGGTGGGGTCGTCCTCCTCGTCGGGGAGGCGGGCATCGGAAAGTCCCGGCTGGCGGCCGAGGCCGCGGGGACGGCGTTCGGCTCGGGGATGCGGGTCCTGCGGGGCCGCAGCAGTACCACCGGGCCCACGGTGCCGTTCCGGCCGCTGACCGAAGCGCTGATGACGCTCTTCCGGAGCGGGGAGCCGCTGGACGACCTGCCGCTCGGCCCCTACCGGCCGACGCTCGGCCGGATCATCCCGGACTGGAGCAGCGACACCCAGGAAGACAGCTCCATGGTCATCCTCGGCGAGGCGGTGCTGCGGCTGCTCATCGCCACCGGGAAGGAGCAGGGGCAGCTCCTGCTGCTGGAGGACCTGCACGACGCCGATCCCGAGACGCTCGCGGTCGTCGAGTACCTGGTGGACAATCTGGAGCACACCAACGTGGTACTCCTGGCCACCATCCGCACCGAACCGTGCGACGCGCTCGACATGGCCGAGGCGGCCGGGCGGCGCGGGGCGGGCGCAGTGCTGGAACTCGCGCCGCTGACACGGTCCGAGGTGGAGGGCCTCGTCGCCGCACAGCTCGGCACCGAGCCGGAGCAGGTCCCGCCGGAGGTCCTGGAACGCCTGTGGGACGACAGCGCCGGGAGCCCCTTCCTCGTCGAGGAGCTGCTCCAGGGACTGATCAGCAGCGGCGCGCTGGTGCGCGGCGACGACGGCTGGCGCGTGGTGGGCAGCCTGCGCAGCGACGTCTCCACGGCCCTCGCCCGCGGCATCCTGCGGCGCATCGACCGACTGGGACCGCAGGGCCTGACCCTCCTCTCGGCCGCCGCCGTGATCGGGAGGCGCTTCCCGCTGACGGTGCTCCAGCGGATGACGGGTGTCGACGACCGCGGCCTGCTGAGCCACCTGCACGCCGGGGTGGCGGCGCAGCTCGTCGTGTCGGACGAACCCGCCCCCGACTGGTACGCGTTCCGGCACGCGCTGACCGCCGAGGCGCTGATGACCCAGCTCACGCCCGGCAACCGCGCCGCGATGGCGGGCCGGGCGGCGGACGCCGTCCAGGAGCTGAACCCCGGTCTGGCGGGCGAGTGGTGCCCGCTGGCGGCGGAGCTGCGCGAGCAGGCGGGCGAGGACGGAGAGGCCGGACGCCTGTTCGCGGACGCCGGGCTGCGCGCCCTCGCGGCCGGGGCGATCGGTTCGGCGGTCACCCTGCTGGGGCGCGCCGAACGGCTCCTCGCCGGGGCCCAGGACACCGCCCGCCGTACGGAGGTCCTGGAGGCGCTGCTCCCGGCGCTGGCCGAGGCCGGCGACTTCACGCACGCGTTCGGCTTCGCGGAGCACCTGCACACTCCCGGTGGCAGCGGGTTGAGCGCCCAGCGGCTGGCGGTGCTCCACACGCGACTGGCCAAGGTCGCCCACACCTCGGGTCGTTGGGAGGACGGCAACCGGCAGATCACGCGGGCCAGGACTCTGCTGGGCGACAGCCCCGACGAGCGGTCCACCGCGCCCATCGACGTGACGGCGGCCTACCTCGCCCTGGACACCCCCGGCCCCGATCGCACGCAACTGGCCGAGAAACTCGCCTACTCGGCGCTCCAGGCCGCCGAACGGAACGAGATGGCCACCGTCGTCTGCCAGGCCTGGGAACTCCTGGCGACACTGGCCCGGGAGCGGGACTTCGACGAGGCCTCGGCCCTGCTCCAGTCGGCGCTGAGCACCGCGGAGCGCCATCACCTGCCCGTCCAGCGCATGTACGCGCTGACCCGCATCGGGGGGAACACCTGGCTGACAGAGGGCAGCACGGAGGGACTGCTGGCGGCGCGGAACGAGGCGCAGCGGCTCGGCTCGGCCGCCATCGTCTACACGGTGGACGGCATCCTCATCCTCGACGCAGTCCTGCGCGGCGAGTTCGACGCGGCGCGGGAGGCCGGCGAGGAGTGCCTGACAGTGGTCCAGCGGCTCAGGCTGACCCCGGCGAGCCGGTACGTGCTGATGGCGCAGGCGACGCGGGCCGCGCACCAGGGCGACCGGGCCGCCATGGAAGGCGCGTTGACGGCGTTCGCCGAGTGGGACGGCAGCGGGTCGCAGGAGGAGCCGCTCACCCGGGGGCTGGCCCGGGCGTTCTGCGCACTGCTGGAGGAGGACCGGGCGGAGGCGCTGGCGGAACTGCGGGCCGTCTCCGCGCTGGAGGACGCCAACCCCAGCACGTACTACCTCAGCGGCCGGTACGGGGTCGGGCTGCTGCTGGAGGTGCTGGAGGGGGAGGCGGACCGGGGCCGGTTCGAGGAGATCGCCGCGACAGCCCCCGGACGTATGCGCTGGAACCGGCAGTTCCTGCTGTTCGCGGACGCCGTCCTGCTGGGCAGGGACGGGAGCAGGGACGCGGCGGAGTCGGCCGTCGCGGAGGCACTGCGCGTCGCGGCGCCGTACCCGACCGCGCTGCACCTGGGGCTGCGGCTGACCGCCGAGGCCGCTCACGAGAGCGGTTGGGGTGATCCGGTGGCCTGGCTGCGCAAGGCCGAACTGCACTTCCACCAGCACGCGGTGACGGCCGTGGCCGGTGCCTCGCGCGCAGCGCTGCGCGGCATGGGAGCGCCGGTGCACCAGCGCCGCGGAGGGGCGAGCCGCATCCCCGACGAACTACGCACCCAGGGCGTCACGGTGCGCGAGTACGAGGTGCTCCAGCTCCTCGTCGAGCGGCTGGGCAACAAGGACATCGCCGACCGGCTCTACATCTCGCCTCGCACGGTGGAGAAGCACATCGCCGCCCTGGGCACGAAGACGGGCCGCCCGAACCGGTCGGCCCTGTGCGAGTTGGCGGCCGTGCTGGCCTCCTGAGCCTCCGGGGCCGGCGGCCCCGTCCCGCCGCCCCCGGAGGCGGGGCGGCGGGACGTCGGCGTCAGCGCATGCCGCGCACCGTCCTGGAGCTGAGCACCCCGAGCGCGGTCAGGCTCAGGAGCACGCCCGAGAAGGCGAACAGCGTGTCCGTGCCCGTCCGGGCCAGTGAGCCGCAGAGCACGAGGGAGAGCGGCGCGACGGCGTACCCGATCACCATGTCCACGGAGATGACGCGGCTGAGCACCGAGCCGTGGATGTTGCGCTGGATCCAGCTCAGCCCGAAGACGCCCTGGAAGCCGATCCCGAAGCCCATGGTGAAGACGGTGACCAGCGCTGCCAGCGTGCTGTCGACCATGCCGAGCGCGCCCATGCCCACGGCGAGCCAGCCCGCCAGGGCGGCGATGAGCAGGCCGACCCGGGGTCTGCTGCTCAGCGCGCCGCCGACGAGGGTGCCGAGCATGGCCCCCGCGGCCAGAGCGCCGTTCAGCAGCCCGAGGGTCGTGGAGCCGCCCTCCAGTCCGGTCTTGGCGAGGGTGGCGAAGCCGACGGTGAACGGTCCGGCCTGGCAGAACGTGACCGCGGCGTCGACGACGAGCACGGTGCGGATGCGGGGGTCCTCCCAGGCGTAGCGGAGCCCGGCCCTGATACGCGCCATGAGCGAGTTCCCGGTGTCCGGTGCCGGCGCGACCGGTTCCGTGCCGTCTGTCTTCTCCCGCGCGGTGTGCGTCGCCGGTTCCCCGGCCTGCTCGGGCTTCCCGGGTTCCTCGTGTCCTGCGGGCTCCGCGGGCACCTTGGGCGGCAGGGTGCGGACGCGGGACACGCACAGGCCGCAGAGGGCGAAGCACACCCCGTCGACGAGGAAGGCGACGGGCGCGTTCGTCACGGCGACCACCATGCCGCCGACGGCCGGGCCGAGCACCGAGGAGACCTTGATGCCCACGCCGAGCAGCGCGTTGGCCGAGGGCAGCAGGTCCTTCTCGACCACGGACGGCAGGATGGACGCCCGGGCCGGCTGGAAGAAGGCGTCCACGGCCCCGAACGCGGCGGCGGCGCCGCACAGGAGCCAGACGTTGAGCGCGCCGCCGAGCCCGGCCAGACCCACCGCCACCATGAGGGCCGCGCGGGCCCAGCTGGAGAACCGCATCAGTGTGCGGGAGGACCACTTGTCGCTGAGCGAGCCGCCCACCAGGGTGAGCAGAGCGCGCGGCACCGCCTGGCAGGCGAGCACGTAGCCGAGCGCGAGGGTGGAACCGGTGAGGCTCAGGGTGATCCAGGAGAAGGCGATGTAGCTGAATCCGTCGCCGAGCAGGGACAGGGACTGCCCCAGCCACAGCAGGCGGAACGACGGCGACCGGGCGGGTGCGCCCAGGCGGGAGCCCGCTGCCGTCAGTGTGTTCGCCATGTCGAACCCTTCGTCGGGCCGCCGTGCGGCGGCCGTGGTCAGTAGCGGACGGGCAGGGCCGTCAGGGCGCGGTTGAGCAGCGAGGGCTGCCAGCTGTGCCGCTCGTCGGTGAGGCGCAGAGCGGGGTACTCGCGTACGAGGACGTCCACCACCACGCCCGCGACCAGGCGGGCGAGCGCGGCGCCGATGCAGAAGTGCGGGCCGAATCCGAAGCCGAGGTGGGAGGTGTCGCCGCGCCGGGTGTCGAACGCGTCGGGGTCGGGGAAACGGGCGGGGTCGCGGTTGGCCGCCGCCGTCACCAGGAAGACGCGGTCCCCGGTCCGCAGGGCGTTGCCGTCCAGTTCCACGTCCCGGGCGACGGTGCGGACGGACATCTTCGACGGTCCGTCGAAGCGCAGCGTCTCCTCGACGGCGGCCGGCACGAGTTCCGGTTCCGCCCGGACGGCCTCCAGGGCCTCGGGGTGGGTGAGGAGGGCGCGCACGGTGTTGGCGATGAGGTTGCTGGTGGTCTCGCCGCCGGCGAACGCCATCTGGGTCAGCATGCCGACGAACTCCTCCTCGCTGACCGACGAGCCGATGCGGCCCTGTGCCAGCACGGAGCTGATGAGGTCGTCCCGGGGTGCGGCGCGGCGCTGCCGCACCAGGTCGGCGAGGTAGTCCTCCAGGTTGACCAGGGACTGGAGCGAGGTGCGGTACTCCCGTTCCTCCTGGGCGGCGCCGAGCACGAGGTCGCCCACCCGGGCGTTCCAGTACCAGAACGACGGGCTGTGGGCCTGTGGGACGCCGAGCCAGCGCGCGAAGACGAGGGCGGGCAGCGGCCGGGCGACGTCCGCGAGCAGCTCGCCGGTGCGGCCGGGGGCGGCGCGGCGGGCCAGCATGGCCCGGGTCGCCCGTGCGACGAACCCGCGGTAGCGGCCGATGGCGCGGGCCGCGAACTGCTCCTGGAAGGCCTGGCGCAGCCGCCGGTGGGTCGGCGGGTCGTTGAAGACCATCCAGCGGGAGAGGATCGCGAAGGCGCGTCCGGCGTCCTCGCGGGCTCCCTCCGGAACGGCGTCCATGAGGGGGCGCACCCGCTCCGCGGAGATCGCGGGGTCGCGCAGGCAGCGCATCACCTGCGCGTGCCCGGTGACCAGCCAGGCGCGGTGCACGGCGCTCCGGTACACCGGCCGGTGGTCGCGCAGGGCGTCCAGGTAGCCGTACGGCTCCGCGGTGAGGGCGGGTTCGAGGAGGTACCGCTCGGTGAAGCCGACGGCGGGGGCCGCCGTCGTGTGCGTCGGGGCCGTCATCGCCGTGCCTCCGTACAGATCGTGTCCAGCAGCGCGGCGGTCGAGGGCATGAGGCGTTCGGACATCATGGACATGTGGTCGCCTTCGGTGACGTGCACCGTGAGTCCGCCGCGGGCCACTTCGCGCCAGCGGCCGAGGTAGGTGCGGTGGTCGACGTCGAGGCCGGGCATGGGTTCTCCGTCGGGCAGGCCGGCGGCGGCGGAACCGACGACGAGGTGGATGCGGCCGGGGTAGGGGCGGGTCCGGTAGCCGGCCAGAGCGGTCAGCAGCGAGTGCCAGACCTCGATGGGGGCGTTCTCGACGAGGGCCGCCTCGCTGGGACTCATGCCGTTGTCCAGCAGAAGGCCGGTCAGATCGGCCACGACTCCGTCGCGTTCGGCGGACGGCGGCAGCGCGTGCACCCGATCGCGCAGGCGCAGTCCCTCCTCCATGGCCCGGCCGACACCGAGGAGGCGAGCGCGGGCGTCCGGGTTGGGCAGGTAGGGCTCGATCAGGACGAGTGGTTCGACCGGGTGCCCCGCCTCGTGGAGCTGGGTGGCCATCTCCAGAGCCAGGTTGGCGCCCATGGACCAGCCGAGCAGGTGGTGCCGTCCCGTCGCGCCGTGTGCGGTGATCTCGGCCGCGTAGTTGGCGGCGATCCCGGCGATCGTCGTCGGGTCGACGCCGCCGAGCAGGCCGCGTGCCTGGAACGCCCGCACGGGTCGGCCCGGGGGCAGGGTCCGGGCGAGGGGGACGTACCAGGCGGCGCTGCCGCCCGTCGGGTGCACGCACCACAGCGGGGGGCCGTCGCCGTCCCGCAGCCGCACCTCGGACCGGACGGGCTTCTCGCCGCCCGGCGCACTGGCACGCGCCGCGAGCCCGGCGACCGTCGGCTGCTCGACGAGGTCCCGCACCGAGACGTGCAGCCCGCGGGCGTTCGCCTGGGCGGCCACCCGGACGGTGGACAGCGAACTGCCGCCGAGCCGGAAGAAGTCGTCATGGACGCCGACCTCCGGGATGCCGAGGACGTTGCACCACACCTCCGCGAGCACCAGCTCGGCGGACGTGCGGGGGGCGACGTACTCCGTCGTGGCCTCGGCGCGCCCGGCCGCGGGCAGCGGCAGCGCCTTCCGGTCGATCTTCCCGCTGCTGTTGACGGGCAGCACGTCCAGGAGGACGAAGCGGGCCGGCACCATGTAGCCGGGCATCCGGGAGCGCAGTGCGCGCTGCATCCCCTCGACGCGGGCAGCGTCCCCGCCGTCCGCCGCGCCCGTGCCGTCGGGGACGACGTAGGCGACGAGCGCCGGTTCGCCGGGCAGGTCGCGGCGCAGCAGGACGGCCGCCTGCCGCACCTGGGGCAGTTCCCGCAGCGCGTGCTCGATCTCCCCCAGTTCGATGCGGAAGCCGCGCAGTTTGATCTGGCCGTCGCGGCGGCCGAGCCATTCCACCGTCCCGTCGGGGCGCTGGGCGCCGATGTCGCCGGTGCGGCACAGCCGGTCGCCCGGCCCGCCGTAGGGATCGGGCACGAAGGTGGCGGCGGTCAGTGCGGGGCGTCCCAGGTAGCCGGGGCCGACGGCCGCCCCGCCGAGGTGGATCTCACCGGGCACACCGACCGGGACGGGTTGCAGGTCCTCGCCGAGGACGTACATGCGCGTGTTGCGGATGGGACGGCCGATGGGCGGACGTCCGCAGTCGGGCGTGAGCCGGGCGGCGACCGACCACACGGTGGTCTCCGTGAGCCCGTAGACGTTGAAGAACCGGCGTCCGCGCGACCAGGTGCGGGCCAGCTCGGCCGGGCATGCCTCGCCCGCCACCTGGAGGACCTCCAGTCCGGGAAAGCGGTCCTCGCCGAGGACCGCGAGGGCGCTCGGCGGCAGCATCGTCCCGGTGACGCCGTAGCGGTGGAGGGTGTCGGCGAGGTCGGGGCCGGGGCGCAGGGCGTCGCGGGGCGGGGTGCACAGCGTCCCGCCGTTGGCCAGGGCCCAGGTCAGTTCGAGGACGGAGGCGTCGAAGCTCGCGGACGCGAACTGCAGAACACGGTCGCCGGGGTCCGGGGCGAACAGGTCGCGCTGGCCTTCGAGCATGTTCGTCAGACCGCGGTGGGCGATGGCGACGCCCTTGGGAGTGCCGGTCGATCCGGAGGTGTAGATGAGGTACGCGGTGTTCTCGGCGGCGGGGCCCGCGGCGGGTTCGGTGCGGGGATCGGCGGCGGGCTCCGCACCGGCGTCCGGGTCCGGTTCCCCGCCGGGCCGCGGGTCGGGCCCGCGCCAGCTGTCCGCGCCCGGTGCGGCGAGCGGTTCGTCGAGCAGCAGCACCGGGCCGTCGAAGGGCACGGTCCCCTTGAGCGCGGACTGGGTGAGCAGGACGCGCATGCCGCTGTCGGCGACCATGAACGCCAGCCGGTCGGTGGGGTGCTGGGGGTCCAGCGGCAGGAACGCGCCGCCCGCCTTGAGGACGCCGAGCACCGCGCGCACCCAGTCCGGCCCCCGGTCGACGCAGATGCCGACGACGGTCTCGGGCCCGACGCCGAGTCCGCGCAGCCGCCGGGCCAGTGCGCGGGCGGAGAGCTCCAGTGCGGCGTAGCCGATCTCGCCGCCCTCGTGGGCGACGGCCGGCGCGTGCGGGGCGAGGGCGGCCCGGCCGGCGACGATCTCGGGGAAGGTGAGCGGGGTGTTGGTGCGCTCCGGGCCGCAGGCCCACTCCTGGAGCGCGCGTTCGCGGGGCTCTCCGGAGAGGGCGGGCGCGACGACGGCGGCCTCGGGCTCGGCGACCATCCCGGCGAGCACCGAGCAGAGCAGGTCGGCGAGTTGTTCGGCGGTTGCGGGGGAGAGGAACGCCGGGTCGGCGTCCAGGGCGAAGCCGTCCACGCCGGCGTTCACCAGGAGGGGGAACATCGTGCGGGAGATCTCCAGGGACTCGTCCCAGGTGTCCCCGGACAGCCGGTGGAAGTTGACGTAGTTGAACACGGCCTCGACCAGGCCGGGTTCCCCGGGCCGCAGGTGCTGCAGCCGCACGAGCGGCACCCGGCGGTGCGGCAGCATCTCCTGCTCGGCCTCGAACACCGACCGCAGGTAGTCGAGCCAGCTCCCCTGCGGACGCCGCACCCCGAACGGGACGGTGTTGAGGAACAGCCCGCGCATGCGGTCGGCGCCGGGCAGTTCGGGCCGTCCGTTGGTGACGAGCCCGATGGCGTGCCCGGCGGCGTCGTCGTCGCCGGGGGAGCGCGCGGCGAACAGGCTCATGGCGTGGTGGAACGCCGTGACGAGGACCGTCCTGCGCGGTACCCCGGCCCGGCGGGCGAGCCGCCCGACGGGCTCGGCGAGGGCCCGGTACGAGCGGGTGGTCTCGTGGACGAGGCGCTCGGCATCGGCGGCGTCGGACCCGGACCCACGGCGGGTGAACCGCACGGGGCTCAGCTCGGCCAGTGTCCGGCGCCAGTGGTCCAGGCCCGCCTCGTCGCGGGTGGCGGCGCGTTCGAGGGCGACGTACTCGGCGAAGGGCGGTGCGGCGGGCAGGTGCGGGGCGCGGCCGTGGGCAACGGTCTGCCGGTGCAGATCGAGCAGGTCCGCGATGAGGGAGGTCAGGCTCCAGCCGTCGAGGACGACGTGGCAGTCGGTGAGGGTCAACCGCAGTTCGGTGTCGGTCGTCCGGTGCAGGTGGATGCGGATCAGCGGCGGCGCGGCGAGGTCGAAGCGGCGGCCGAACTCGTCGTCGACGAAGGCCCGCAGGGCCGCGCGCTGCTCCTCGGGCGACAGGTCCCGCAGGTCGGTGCAGCCGACGGGGACCTCGGCGGTGCGGTGGACGAGCTGCATCGGCTCGCTGAAGGAGACGAGGTCGATGGAGGAGCGCAGGATGCCGTACGCGCGCACCACGGTGTCCACCGCCTGCTGGAACGCTCCGCGGTCGAAGCCCTCCGGGATGGTGATCTTGAGTGCTGTCACGTTGTGGTAGGCGCCGCGCCGGGGGTCGGCCAGCATCTCGTGCAGCATGCCCGCCTGGAGCATGGTGAGCGGGTAGGCGTCCTCCAGCCCCTCGGGCAGCCGGGCCGCGTCGGCCGGGTCGAGCTGGGAGAACGGCTCGATGGGGGCCGGGGCCGCTGCTTCGGCCGGGGCGGCCCGCCGGGCCAGGTCGGCCAGGGTCCGGGCGCGGAACAGGTCCGGCACGCCCAGGGTCAGCCCGGCCGCGTGGGCCAGCCCGATGACGCGCAGCGCGAGGATCGAGTCGCCGCCCAGGTCGAAGAAGTTCGCGGTGCTGCCGACCCGCTCGACGCCGAGGACCTCTGCCCAGATGCCCGCCAGCGTCTCCTCGACGGGCCCGGAGGGCGGGGTGTGCGCGGTGTGCTCGCCGTTGCCCTCGGCGTCCATCTCGGCGGCGGCCGCCGCCAAAGCCGCGCGGTCGACCTTGCCGTTGACGGTGACCGGGAGCCGCGGGTGGCGGACGTAGAGGGCCGGGACCATGTAGCCGGGCAGCGTGAGCCGTAGCCGTTCGCGCAGGTCGGCGGCGTCGAGCGGCCGTCCTTCGGTGAGGGTGACGTGGGCGGCGAGCCGGGTGCCGCCCTGCCCGTCGGGGCGCGGCACCACTGCCGCGTCGGTGACGCCCGGCAGGGCGCGCAGGGCCGTCTCGATCTCGCCCGGCTCGATGCGGTGGCCGCGGATCTTGACCTGGTGGTCGGCGCGGCCGACGTAGGCCAACTGGCCGTCGGGCAGCACCCGCACGAGGTCGCCGGTGCGGTACATCCGGCCGCCCTGCGGCGCGAACGGGTCGAACGGAAAGCGCTCGGCGGTCAGTTCGGGACGGTTGCGGTAGCCGCGGGCGACACCGCCTCCGGCCACGTGGAGTTCGCCCACGGTGCCGCGCGGCACGAGCCGCCCGGCGGCGTCGAGGACGTAGCCGTGCTGCCCGGTGAGCGGGCGCCCGATGGGCGAGTACACCCGTGAGGTGGTGTCCGCCTCCTCGATCAGCCGGTGGGTGACGTGCACGGTCGTCTCGGTGATGCCGTACATGTTGACCAGCGCGGGGCGCTCGTCGGCGGGGACGGCGAACCAGTCCCGGTAGTCACGGGCGTCGAAGGCATCCCCGCCGAAGACGACCGTGCGCAGGGGCAGTTCGGCGAAGCCGGCGCCCTGCTGTGCGAGATGGGCGCGCAGGCCCTTGAACGCGGCGGGCGTCTGGTTGAGGACGGTGACGCCCTCCTGCCGCAGCACCGCGTGCACGGCGGCGGGGTCGCGCACCTCGTCCTCGGTCAGCACCACGACCCGGCCGCCGGACGCGAGTGGCCCCCACAGCTCCCAGACGGAGAAGTCGAAGGCGGGCGAGTGCTGGAGCGTCCAGACGTCGTCCGGACCGAAGTCGAAGTGGCGGTCGGCGGCGTCGAGCAGCCAGGCGAGGTTGCCGTGCGTCACCTCGACGCCCTTGGGGCGTCCGGTGGAGCCCGAGGTGTAGATGACGTAGGCGAGGTCCTCCGGCCCGGGTTCCACCGGGTCGAGAGCCGTGTCCCCCGCCTCGGCCTCGGCCTCCGCCTCGGCTTCCAGCGGGACCACCTCGACGGGCAGTCCCGCCACGGCCGCACGGCCGGTGGCGTCGGCGACGACCAGGTCCACGCCCGCGTCCTCGACGGTGAAGGCGCGTCGGGCGCGGGGGTGCGCCGGGTCGAGCGGGAGGTAGGCGGCCCCCGCCCGCCACACACCGAGCAGCGCGACCGCCAGTCCCGCCGAGCGGTCCAGGCAGACGCCGACGAGTGATTCCGGGCCGGCTCCCGCCGCACGGAGCCGCCGGGCCAGGGCGCGCGAGGCGGCGTCGAGCCGGGCGTAGGTGAGGCTCTGCCCGCCGCTGCGGACCGCGACGGCGTCCGGGGTGCGGCGCACGTGCGCGGCCAGCCGGGCCGGGGCCGTGCGCGGGGCGTCGGCGGGGGCGTCGGCCCGGGTCGCGGCCGGTCCGTCCGGGCCGAGCAGCTCGCCGATCTCCTCGTCGGTGAGCAGGGCCATCTCGCTCAGCGGGATGCTCGGCACCCGGGTGAAGGCGCGGAGCACGGCCACGGTGTGCGCGGCCAGCCGGGCGACGGACTCCTCGGTGAACAGGTCGGTGCGGTGGACGAAGCGCAGCCGGGTGGCTCCGGCGTCCTCCTGGAGGTCCAGCGTCAGGTCGAACTTGGCGGTGGTCAGGTCGATGGGGTAGGCGGTCCCGGTCGCGCCGCCGAGCGCGTAGGTGCCCTGCTGGGCGGGGGTGTGGGAGAACAGCACCTGGAAGAGCGGGTTGCGGGAGAGGTCCCGTTCGGGGCTCAGCTCGTCGACGACCCGCTCGAACGGCAGACTCTGGTGGGAGAGGGCGCCCAGCACGCTCTCCCGGGTGCGTGCCAGGAGTTCGGCGGAGGTGGGGTCGCCGGACAGGTCGGTGCGGATGACGAGGGTGTTGACGAAGAAGCCGACCAGGTCCTCGGTCTGCGGCTCCTCCCGGTTGGCGACGACCGTGCCGAGGGTGATGTCGTCCTGGCCGCTGTGGAGGGCCAGCGCGGCCTGGAAGGCGGACATCACCGTCATGTACGGGGTGGTGTCCGAGCGGCGGCCCAACTCGGCCAGCGCGGAGGTCAGATCGGCGGGCAGCTCCACGGTGTGGACAGCGCCCGCCGAGGAGCGTTCCGCGGGCCGGACGTGGTCGGTGGGCAGCTCCAGCGGGGTGAGTCCGGCGAGCGCGGACCGCCAGTGGGCGAGGTCGCCGCTCTCGTCCCGGCCGCGCTGCCAGACCGCGTAGTCGGTGTAGTCGACGGCGTCCGCGGCGCGGGCGGGGAGGGGGTCGCCGCCGGTCCGCGCGGCGTAGCAGGCGCGCAGGTCCCGCAGCAGGATGTCGAGGGACCAGCCGTCGGAGACGATGTGGTGCATGGCCAGGACCAGCACGTGGTCCTCGGCGCCGACACGCAGCAGGACGGCGCGGAAGGCCGGTTCGTGCGCCAGGTCGAAGGGGCGGACGGCCGCGGCGTGGACGGCGGCGGTCAGTTCCGCCTCGCCGACGGGTGCGGCGGGGCCCGCCGCGTCGGGGGCCAGGTCGACGACCTCGAGCGGCGACGGGGGCGGCGGCAGGACGCACTGGGCGGCGACGCCGTCTTCGTCGGGGAAGACGACGCGGAGCTGCTCGTGCCGGGCGACGAGGTCGGCGACCGCCGCCTCCAGCGCCGCCGCCTTCAGCGGGCCGGAGAACCGCCAGGCGGCGGGCATCAGGTACTCGGCGCTCCCGGGGTCGAGGCGGTGCAGGAAGTAGAGGCGCTGCTGGGCCGCCGACAGCGGGAACCGGGCGGGGCGCGGGTCGAGCCGGGGGATGCCCGCCGGCGGGAGGTCCGCGGCGCCGCGCAGCCGCTGCTCCAGGAGCCTCCGGGCGGCGGGGGACAGGGCGCGGCCCGGGGCGGCGGGGGACGAGGCGGTGGAGGCCGGTGACACCGGGGAAGCGGTCATGGGAGGTTCCGTCCAATCCGGGGATCAGTGGTCTGCGGTCAGGGACAGGTCGATCTCGTCGTCGCTCATCGCGGAGATCAGGTCGACGAGTTGCCGTTCGACCTCGGCGGCCAGCCGCTCGACGGTCGGGTGCTCGAACAGGTCCCGCACCTGGAGGGGGCAGTCGAAGGCACCGCGCAGGCGGGAGGCGGCGGCGACGGCGCGCAGGGAGTGGCCGCCGAGTGCGAAGAAGTCGTCGTGCACGCCGACGGCGGGCACGCCCAGCACCTCCGCCCAGATCTGCGCGGTCACCACCTCGGTGGGGGTGCGGGGCGCCACGAACGCCGCGGCGTGCCGGAGTTCGGGCGCGGGCAGCGCGGAGGCGTGGAGCTTGCCCTGCACGGTGCGCGGCAGGGCGTCGAGCACCACGAAGGCCGCGGGCACCATGTAGCCGGGCAGCCGTGTGCGGCACCAGGCGGCCAGCTCCTCGGTGTCCCGGACCCGTCCGGCGGCGTAGCCGACCAGGGCCCGGTCGCCGCCGAGCTCGCGGACCAGGACGGCTGCGGCGTGCACGTCGGGGTGCTGCTCCAGCACGGCCTCGACCTCACCGAGCTCGATGCGGAAGCCGCGGATCTTGACCTGGTCGTCGCGCCGGCCGAGGAAGTCCAGCTCCCCGGTGGGGAGTCGGCGGACGATGTCCCCGGTGCGGTAGAGCCGCCCGCCACGGCCGCCGAAGGGGTCGGGCACGAAGCGCTGCGCCGTCAGCTCCGGGCGGCCGAGGTAGCCGCGTGCCAGTTCCGGCCCGCTGACGAGGAGTTCGCCAGGGACGCCGACCGGCACCAGCTCCTCGTGCGGGTCCACGATGTAGGTGCGCCGCGCACCCCAGGCACGCCCGATGGGCACGCGCCCCTCGACCGGGGCGGTGACCGGGTGGGCGCTGGTCGAGATGACGGTCTCGGTGGGTCCGTAGGTGTTCTGGATGGGCACGTCGGGCAGGTGGGCGAACCAGCGGCCGAGGATGGCCGCGGGCAGGGTCTCGCCGCCGGTGACGGCCAGCCGCAGGCTCGCGAGGTCGTCCGCCACGAGGTCGAGCCGGGCGGCGATCTCCTCCCAGTAGGACGGCGTGGCCTCCATGACCGTCACCCCGTGGGCGCGCACCTGCTCGGCGAGTTCCTCCACCGACCACACCTCGTCCGGGCGGACGACGACGGCGGCCCCGGCGCTCAGGGCAGGCAGGATCTGCTCCAGGGAGGCGTCGAACGAGAAGGAGGCGAGGTTCATCACCCGGTCCGCCGCGGTGATGCCGAACTCCTCCCGGGCCGTACGGGTGTGGGCGGCGACCGCGTGGTGCTCGACGCCGACCGCCTTGGGCCGGCCGGTGGACCCGGAGGTGAAGATGACGCAGGCCAGCTCCCTCGGGTGCGGGACGTGGCGCGGAGCGCCGGACGCCGGGACGACGTCCTCGACGGCCAGCCGCAGCGGGCCGAGCGCGGCGGCCGGGCCGGCCGTCGACGCGTCGGTCACCAGGTGCCGCACACCCGCCTGTTCCACCATGAACCGCAGGCGCTCGGGCGGCAGTTGCGGGTCGAGGGGCACGTAGACACCGCCCGCCCGCCACACGGCGGCCATCGCGGCGACCGACCACACGCCGCGCCGCAGGCATACGCCGACCGGCGTCTCCGGGCGGACCCCTGCCTCGGTCAGGGCGAGCGCGAGCCCACCGGTGAGGCCGTCGAGTTCGCCATAGCGCAGCGTCTGCTCCCCGCACACCAGCGCCACCGCGTCCGGTGCGCCCTGCGGCGCGAACGGCGGCCCCTCCGCGACGTGCACCGGCTGCCGGGCCGGCTCCCCGGCCAGCTCCGCGTACTCCTCGCCCGACAGCATCGCCAGTCGTGCCACGGGAGTTGCCGGAGCGGCGAGCGCCGAGGCCAGCACGTGCCCCACGTGCCCGGCGAAGCGGGTGACGGTGGCGGCGTCGAACAGGTCGGTGCTGTATTCGACGTTGAGGGCGAACCGGTCGGGGTAGAGCAGGAACGTGGCCGTCAGGTCGAACTTTGCGGAGCCCCACGGCAGCGGGAAGTGCGCCACCTCCAGCCCCGGCACGCGCGGGCCTCCCGCGGGGCTCTCCTGCACGTCGAACATCACCTGGAACAGCGGGTTGCGGGACGGGTCGCGCTCCGGGCGCAGTTCCTCCACCAGCCGCTCGAACGGCACCTCCTGGTGCTCGAAGGCCCCGAGCACCGTCTCCCGCACCCGGCCCAGGAACTCCTCGAAGGAGGGCTCACCGGAGAGGTCGCCGCGCAGCACCACGGTGTTGACCAGCAGGCCCACCAGGCGCTCCAGCTCCACCTGGCCCCGCCCGGCCACCGGAGAGCCGACGGCCACGTCGTCCTGCCCCGACCAGCGGGCGAGCACGATCTGCACGGCGGCCAGCAGCACCACGAAGCGGGTCACGCCGTGCCGGCGGGCCAGCGCGGCGAGTCCGTCCGCCAGTTCGGCGGGCAGATTCACCTCCACGGCGCCGCCGCGGCCGGACCAGCCCGCCGGGCGCGGCCGGTCCGTCGGCAGCTCCAGCACCGGTACGTCGGCCAGTTTCCGCTCCCAGTACCGCAGGTGGGGCTCCAGCGCGCCGCCCGCCGTCCGGTCCCGCAGCCAGAGCGCGAAGTCCCCGTACTGGACGGCGACCGGCGGCAGCCCGGCGGGGCGGCCCTCCCGGTGCGCGCCGTACAGGGCCGACAGCTCCTCGATGAGGACGTCCTTGGACCAGCCGTCGGTGGCCACGTGGTGGAAGGCGAGGACGGCGACGTGGTCGTCCTCGTCCAACTCCCAGACGCCCGCGCGCAGCAGCGGCGGCGCGGCGAGGTCGAAGCGGCCGGTGGCGAACGCGACCGCCTCGGCGCGCACGGCGTCGAGCCGCTCGTCCCCGGCACCGCGCGGGACCGCGTGCCAGGCGAGCGGTACGCCGACGCCGTGCACGACCTGCTGCACCGGACGGCCGTCCACCTCCAGCAGCGCCGTCCGCAGCACCTCGTGCCGGGCCACGACCTCGTCGAGCGCGCCCTGCCAGGCGGCCCGGTCCAGGCCGCCGCGCAGCCGCCAGGAGAACCACAGCACGTACTCGTCGCCCACGTCCGACATCCGGTCGAGGAACCACATCCGCTCCTGCGCGAACGACATCGGCAGCGGCCCCGAGCGGTCGACGGGGACGACGGTCGCCGTCCCGGCCTCGCGGGCCGCGGCCACCAGAGGGCCGAACTCCCTGATGCGCGGGTTCTCGAAGAGGGTGCGCAGCTCCACCTCGCGCCCCAGCCGTGCGGCGATGCGCGAGACGGCCATGGTGGCGAGAAGGGAGTGCCCGCCGAGGTCGAAGAACGAGTCGTCGATGCCGACCCGGCCGACGCCCAGCACCTCCTCCCAGATCTCCGCGACCACGCGCTCGGTCGCGTCGCGCGGGACGACGAACTCGGTCCCGCCCAGGGCACGGTCCCGGTCCGGGCGCAGGTCGGGCAACGCGGCCCGGTCGAGCTTGCCGGACGCGCCCACCGGCAGCGCCTCCAGCGTGACGAAGTCCGAGGGCACGGCGTAGTGCGGCAGCCGCCCGGCGCAGTGGGCGCGCAACTCCGCGGCGGGGACGGGCCCGTCCCCGCCGGCCACGACGTAACCGGCCAGCACCGCGCCGCCGTGCCCGTCGGGGCGGACCGCCGCGGCGGCGGCCACCACGCCGGGGCAGGCCCGCAGTACCGCCTCCACCTCACCCGGTTCGATGCGGAAGCCGCGCAGCTTGACCTGCTCGTCGGTGCGGCCCAGGAACTCCAGCTCCCCGGTGGGCAGCCGGCGCACCAGGTCTCCGGTGCGGTAGAGCCGTCCGCCGCCCCCCGCGTACGGGTCCGGCACGAAGCGGTCCGCCGTCAGCTCCGGTCTGCCGAGGTAGCCGCGGGCCAGCTCCGGTCCTCCGATGAGCAGTTCGCCGGGTACGCCCTCCGGGAGCAGCTCGCCGTGGGCGTCCACCACGTGGGCCCGGCGGGAGCCGAGCGGGGTCCCGATGGGCGTGCGCTCCGGGTCGTCGGCGGCCGTCACGTCGTGGGTGGTGGCGGTGACCGTCGTCTCGGTGGGCCCGTAGGCGTTGCACACCCGCACGTGCGGCAGCACGGACCGCCACGCGGTGAGCGCCGCCGCCGGAACCGTCTCGCCGCCGAGGACGAGCAGCCGTACCGTGGCCAGCGCGGGCGCCGTGGTGTCGTCCAGGAAGAAGGCCAGTTCGGCCCAGTACGTGGGCGGCAGGTTCAGCACCGTCACGCCGTGCCGGGTGACCGCGGCGGCCAACTGGGACGGCAGCCACTGCTCGTCGGGGCGCAGCACGACGGTGGCACCGCAGCCGAGCGAGGTCAGGAGCTGGTCCAGGGAAGCGTCGAAGGAGAAGGACGAGAAGGCGAGGACGCGATCCCGCGCGGTGATCCCGAACGCGGCGCGCGCCGCGTCGACGTGCGCGGCGATCGCCCGGTGCTCGACACCGACGGCCTTGGGCCGCCCGGTGGAGCCGGAGGTGAAGATGACGTACGCGAGCGCGCCGGGGTCGAGGGCGCGGTGCGGGAACCCCGCGTCGGGCCGCACCGACTCGACCGCGACGAGCGGCCGTCCGAGCGCGGCGGCCCGCTCTTCGGTGGCCTCGTCCGTGACGACGTACCGGACCCCGGCCTCCTGGGCCATGAACCGCAGCCGGTGCTCGGGAAGCTGCGGGTCCAGCGGCACGTACACGCCGCCCGCCCGCCAGATCGCCGTGAGCGCCGCCACGGCCGGGACGCCGCGCCGCAGGCACACCCCCACCGGGGTGCCCGGCGTCAGGCCCGCGTCCGTGAGCGCGCGCGCCAGGCCGCCTTCCCAGGCGTCCAGCTCGCCGTACGTCACCGTCTCCTCGCCGCAGGCCAGCGCGACGGCACCGGGCTCGCCGCGCACCGCGAAGGGTGCTGCGGGCTCCGCCGTCCGCCCGGAACCGGCCAGGGCGACGAGCCGTTCGCCCTCGGCGCCGGGCAGCGGCGCGATCCGCCCGGTCGGTCCGCTCAGCGGAGCCCCGGGTGCGGCGACGACGGCGGCCAGCAGCTCATGGAAGCCCTCCGTGAACCGCCGCATCGTGTCCGCGTCGAACAGGGCCGTGGCGTACTGGAGGCGGGCGGCGACGTCGCCGTTGGCACGCAGGGACAGGTCCAGGAAGACGTCCAGCGGAGTGCCGGGCAGCGGCGTCCGGACGAGGGAGACGTCCAGACCGGCGAGGCGCGCCGGTTCGGGCACGGTGTTGAGGAGGGTGAAGGACGCCTGGGCGAGCGGGTGCCGCGACAGGTCCCGCTCCCCGCCGACGGCCGTCACCACGCGGTCGAACGGCGCCTGCGCGTGGCTGAGGTCCTGGAGGGCGCCGGCGCGGACCCGGGCCAGCAGCTCGGCGAACGTCGGGTCGCCGGTCAGGTCGGTGCGCAGCACGACGGTGTTGACGAACGGCCCGATGACGTCCGCCGTCGCGGCCTGCCCGCGGTCGGCCAGCGTCGTGCAGACGGCGATGTCCGAGCGGCCCGAGTAGCGGGCCAGCAGCGCCTGGTAGACGGCGAGCAGCAGCATGTAGCGGGTGGCGCGGTGCTCGCGGGCGACCCGGTCGACGTCCGCCATCAGCGCCGCCGGGAGCTCGAAGCGGACGACGTCGCCCGCGCCGTCCCAGAACTGCGGGCGCGGTCGGTCGGTGGGCAGCGCCAGCGGCGTCACCCCGGCGAGCCGTCCGCGCCAGTGGTCCAGGAGGCGCTCCATCCGCGGTCCGGTCAGCCGCTCCGCCTCGGCCGCGGCCACCTCGGAGTACTGGAGTCCCGGCGCTGCTACGGTCTCCCCCCGGTAGCCGGCGTCCAGTTCGCGCAGCAGCACGTCCCAGGACCAGCCGTCGACGGCGATGTGGTGGACGACGATCAGCAGCAGGTGCTCCTCGGGCCCGAGCCGGGTGAGCGTCGCCCGCAGCGGGTGCGCGGCGGCCAGGTCCAGCGGGCGGGCCAGCTCCTTGTCGAACAGCTCCTCCGCGCTGCCGGCCTCGGCCCGCTCCAGCACCACCGAGCCCGGCGGGTCCACGTGCGGCGCCGGCTCCCCGTCCACTGCCACGAACCGGGTGCGGAGCACCGCGTGCCGGTCCGCGACTCCGGTGAGCGCCCGTTCCAGCGCCGCCACGTCGAGGGCGCCGCGGATGCGCAGCGCCAGCGGGAGCAGGGAATCCGTCGAACCTCCGGCGAGCTGGTCGAGGAACCACAGCCTCCGCTGTGCGAACGACGCCACCCGGACGTCCCCGTCTCTCGCCTCGTCGTGCGCTGCGCGAACCTTCACTGTGGGCCTCCAAGCCGTGTTTTCCACAACCCTGCTGGCGGCGGCGGCCCCTCAACAGGGAAGAAGACGCAGCCGCACACGCAGCCCTCCGCGCAGCCGGCCTCCGGCCGAGCCCCCGCGCCCCGTCCCCGCGCGCACGCACGGCGGCCCTCCGGCCGGGTGGGCCGGAGGGCCGCCGTCACGTGCGTGCCAACGGGGTGCCAGGGAGGCGCACGCGGGTCTCAGGGCGCGCCGTTCACCCCCCTCCCGCTCTCCGCGGCCGTCCCGTGCTCGTCCACGGCGACGAAGCGCAGCTCGGAGGTGTACGCCCGCCCCTGGTCGTCGGTGAGCCAGCTCTGCTCGGGCGTCGGCAGCATCTCGGTGACGACGGCCCGTGCTTCCGGGTCCCTGCGGGCGGCCCGGCGGAGCGCCTTGGCCAGGATGGTGACGTAGACCGGGCTGTCGAAGTCCACGTAGAACGGCCGCGACTCGGTGGGCAGCACGACGAAGACCTGCCGCGGCAGGTCGAGTGCGGCACGCCACCGCCGGGCCCGCACGAAACGCCGCGCCTCGTCCCTCTCCCCGGCGAAGCCGATCCCCGCCACGGCCGGACGCCACGTCTCACGGGCCACCACGAGCCGGTCGACGGTCACGCGCGGGGAGTGCTCCGCCTCCTCCGGCAGCAGGCGGAACAGGTCCATCGCCAGGGTCGTCAGGACGTGCGCGAAGACGTCGGCGACCGGGAAGCGCGCGCCGTCGGGCAGCACGGTCACCAGCGCGCCCTCCTCGTCCTCCGTGACCGCCACGTCCGCGCTGAGCACGGTCCGGGGGCGGGCCGGGTCGGCCGTGAAGTCCACCAGCGCCACGTAGTAGTCCTCGGGGCGGACCAGGGCGTTCCTGATCCGCGCCGAGAGCCGGGAGCGGTGCTCCTTGGGCAGCAGCGGCAGCAGTCGGGGGCCGGGGTGGTCGCGGCCGGTGAGGCCGAGCAACTCGTCGGCGTCCGGATGCTGGTGGACGAAGAGGGAGGCCCCCAGCGTGTTGGCCGCAAGGTGCAACTCGCCCAGGACGAGGGTGAAGTCCTCGCGCGCCACGGCCTCGGGACCCTCCGCCGCGACCATGACGTCCGGGCTGAGGTAGCGTGCCGCCGTCCAGCCGGGCCCTCCGCCGCCACCGAACGCCTCGGCCGCCGGCCCGGCGACGTCCGCCAGGGAGAGCCGCACCCGGCGGGCGCCCGGCGGTGGGGCCAGGATCGCCTCCCACCGGCTGCGGAACTCCCGTCCGAGCTCCTCCGCCCGTTCCCGCGCCGCGCCGTGCAGCACCGGCATGCAGGCGAACCAGAAGGCCGCCAGGTCGACGGGGCCGCGCTCCGCCAGCCGCGCGTAGACCTCGTGGGCGCGTTCCAGCACGTCGGACGCCAGCCGGGAGGTGAGCCACGCGGCGCTGGTGAGCAGCGGATCGAGCGGCGCGAGCGCCTCCCGAACAGCCCGGCCCGCCGTCGCCGTCGCCGCGCGGCGGCAGTCGGAGTACACCAGGGCCCGGCAGGGCGCCGTCCCGGCCGACTTCTCCCGGTGGGCCGCCGTCTCGGTCAGCGCCACGAACCGGTCCTCCAGCTCCGTGAGCGCCGCCACCAGCGCGTCCGGCCCGTCCGCTGCGCTGATCCGGTCCCGGCCCTGCTCCAGGGCGTCGAGCGCGGCGAGCCCGCGTCGCCGGGGGCCCGGCGCGCCGACCCCCTCCAACCAGGCGCGCAGGGCGCGTTCCGGCCGGGCCCCGGCGGGTACCTCCAGTTTCCGTACGACCAGACGGCGCCCCACCAGACCGTCCAGCACGCCGGGCACGTCGACGCCCGGCAGCCGCCGCCCCATCTCCCGCACCGGCCGCAGACCGTCGCACAGCGACAGCACGGCGGCGTCCTCGGCGGTGACGGGCTGCGCCGGGCGGCCCGGCACGGCGACCTCCGCACCGGACAGCCGCACGAAGGGCACCCGGCGCGGCGCCACCCAGGGCCACAGCTCCGGGTCGGCGGCGAGCGAGGCGGCGAGGGCGTCGACGGCCCAGCTGGCGAAGTACACCTCCGTCCCGGCCACCAGGCCCTTGCCGGGGTCGACGGCGAGGCCGCGTGTGCCGAGGTCCCAGCGGCCCCAGCCGACGGGGCCGAAGAAGCCGATGGTGTCGTTCTTGACGCAGAAGCGCTGCCAGTAGTGGGCGACGAGCTCCTCCCGCTGCCGGGGCATGGAGCTGCGGCCGGCGGCGGTGGGCGTCCAGGCGAGGAACGGCGCGATGCCCGAGCGCAGCACCGGACGGTTCTGCCAGGCCACCGCCTCCCGGAAGACGGGCGTGCGCGCGATGTCCTGGAGGGTGCGGGCCGTCTCGACGGCGGCGTCGGCGAACAGGGCGGCGAAGTCGCTCCAGCTCTCCCCGGCCAGCTCGTCGCGGGGGCCGAACTTGTCGGCTGCGGCGGCGAGTCCACCGGGGGCCAGCCGCAGCACCCCGTCGGCGGGGAAGCCGGGGCCGCGCAGCGCGAACTGCTCCCACAGCCGCCAGCGCCCGCCGCCGGGCACAGAGGTCTCGGTCATGGTGTGCTCCTCACACCTGGACCAGGTCGGCGTCCACGACGTCGGCGAGGTCGGCGGGCGTCGGATAGGCGAAGACGAGTGCCACGGGCACGTCCACGTCGAGCGCGTCCTGGAGTGTCGCGGTGACGCGGAACGCCGTCAGCGAGTCACCGCCCCACGTGTAGAAGTCGCTGTCCTGGTCGATCTCCTCCGAGCCCAGCGCCTCGCGGTAGGCGCCGACGACGAGGGCGGTGAGCGCCGCCCCGGTGGGACGCTCCGCCGTGCCGGCGGTGGGGGCGGGGCCGGCGGGGGCGTTCGTGGTCATGGCAGGTCCTCCCGGTGGGGATAGGTGGTGGCGGCGCGCAGAGCCGCCGCGGTGTTGCCGCCGGAGACGACGGCGACGACACGTCCGCCCTCGTGTCCGAGGCGCAGCGCCCCGGCCAGCGCGACGGCGCCGCTGGGTTCGGCCTCGACACCGCGACCGCGCAGCAGGCGGGCGGCGGCGAGGATCGCACTGTCCGGTACCGCGATCAGGTCGTCGACCCGGTCGCGGACGAGGGGGTAGGTCACCGTGCCCGGTTCCTGGGCGCGCAGCCCGTCGGCGACGGTGTCGCCGGGCGCCAGCCGCACGGGCCGGCCGGCCGCGAGGGAGCGGCCGTAGCGGGGGGTGGTCGCCGGCTCGACGCCGATGATCCGTACCCGGAGGTCGCGGGCGGCGAGGCAGGTCCCCGCCAGCAGCCCGCCGCCCCCGACCGGGACGCAGAGGGTGGCGGTGTCCGGCGCGTCCTCCAGGATCTCCCGGGCCACCGTTCCCTGGCCCGCGACGACGAGCGCGTGGTCCGAGGACGGCACCAGCCGGGCGTCGGTCTGCTCGGCCAACTGCCGTGCCCGTGCGTCGCGTTCGGCCACACCGCCGGGCACCTCGACGGTGTGGCCGCCCAGGGCCCGGATCAGGGCCGCCTTCGCCGGGTCGGCTCCGGCCGCCAGGACGACGGTGACCTCGACGCCCAGCGGTGCCGCGAGCCGGGCCAGGGCGATGCCGTGGTTGCCCGAGGAGCCGGCGACGATCCGCCTGGCTCCGAGGGCCAGTACCGCGTTCGCGGCGCCGCGGAGTTTGAACGAGCCGCCGTACTGGAGGTGTTCGGCCTTCAGCCGCAGCCGCCAGCCCGCTCGCCGCTTGCCCGGCACGGGCGGGCCCGCCAGCAGCGGCGTGCGCAGGACCCGTCCGGCGATGCGGTCGGCGGCCTCCGCGACGGCGGCCGGGCCGGGGGACACGAGGGCGGTGGTCACGGCCGTCCCCCGCTTCCTGCCAGGGCCCGGCGATCCGCCTTGCCGCTGCGGGTGGTGGGCAGCGCGGCCAGCCGCGCGAAGCGGCGCGGCATCAGGTGCGGGGGCAGGGTGGTGGCCAGATGGGCGCGCAGCGCGCCGTCCGTCGTGCCGGCCAGGTCGCCCGTCACATGAGCGACCAGGAACACCCGCCCCCGCTCGTCGGTCTCCGCGGTGACGACGGCCCCGGTGACACCGGGGTGGCCCAGCAGCGCGCCCTCGACCTCGGCCGGGTCCACGCGGTGACCGCGCAGCTTGACCTGCCGGTCGGTGCGTCCCAGGTACTCCAACCCCTCCGGCCCAGATTGGGCCAGGTCGCCCGTGCGGTACAGCCGGGCGCCGGGCGGGCCCAGCGGGTCCGGCACGAACCGGTCGGCCGTGCGGGCGGGCAGGCCCCGGTAGCCGCGGGCGACACCGACACCGCCGATGAACACCTCGCCGACGGAGCCGTCCGGGACGGGGACCAGGGCCGCGTCCAGCAGCCGCACCACGACGCCGTCGATCGGTGAGCCCACGACGTCGGCCGGATCGCCCCGCCGCTCGGGCCGCTCCGGCACGACACGGCGGGTGGAGGTCATGGTGCACTCGGTGGGTCCGTACTGGTTGACCAGCGTCCCCTCGACGAGTTCCCGGCCGCCCGCCGCGAGGAACGGCCGCAGTGACTCCCCGCTGGAGACCACCAACCGCACCCCGGCCAGCAGGCGCCGCGCGTCGGGCTGTCCGGCGAGGAAGGCCAGGAACGACGGCGTCACGCTGAGCAGGGTGTCGACCCCGTGGCGGCGCACGGTCGCACCGAACGCGTCCGGCCGCATCAGGTCCGCGCGGGGCACCAGGACGAGGCGCCCGCCCGCCAGCAGCGGCGCGAACGTGTCCCGCACGGCCGCGTCGTAGCCCTGCGGCGCGGTCTGCAGGGCCACGGTGTGCGGGCCGAGCCCGTAGTCGCGGACGACGAAGCGCAGGTAGGAGTCGGCCGACCGCCGCTCGACGAGGACGGGGCTCGGCTCGCCCGTGGAGCCGGAGGTGTGGCTCACGTACGCGAGTGCCCGGCCGTCCACCGGCTCCGGCTCCGGGTACGAGCCCGGCTCGGCCTCCGGCGGCGGACCGCTCGGCGCTGGGGCGTCCACGAGCACCGGTGCGCCCGGAATCGGCGTACCGCCCCGCCGCGCCGCCAGCTCCGACGTCGTCACCAGCAGCTCCGCGCCGCCACTGGCCGCCAGAGCGGCCAGGCGCGCGGGCGGCTGCTCGACATCGAGACCGAGGAACGCGGCACCCGCCCGGAGCACCGCGGCCGGCGCCACGACGGCGTCCACCCCACGCGGCACCGCCACGGCGCACACCCGCTCCGGCCCCGCCCCGCGGGACCGCAGCACCGCGGCCAGCCGCTCGATCCGCGCGGCGAGTCCGGCGTAGGTCAGTTCCCCGTCCGGAGTGGTGACGGCGACCCGGCCCGGGGTGCGGGCCGCCTGCGCGAGGATGTCGTCGACGAACGTCCGCATCACGCGCCCCCGTCCCCGTCGACGCCGGCCGGGCCGATGTCCGCCCGGTCGACGACCGTCCGGTCGACGGCGACGAAGCGCAGCTCGGACGTGTAGGTGCGGCCCTGGTCGTCGGGCAGCCAGGCCTGCTCCGGCGTGGGCAGCATTTCGCTGACCTTCAGCCTGGCCCCCGAATCCTTCCGGGCCAGTCTGCGCACCGCCTTGGCGAGGATGTTCAGGTACACCGGGCTGTCGAAGTCCACGTAGAACGGACGTGGTTCGGCCGGGGAGACGACGAACACGAAGCGCGGCAGGTCGTTCTCCTGCCGCCAGTGCCGGGCCCGCACGAAGCGCCGGGGCTCCGACTTCTCGTCGGCGAAGCCGAGTCCGCCCGCGCGGAAGGTCCACGTCTCCCGGGCGACGACCGTCCTGTCCAGCGTGATCCGCGGAGTGTGCTCCCCCGCGGGGCGCAGCGTGAAGCGGTCCATGACGCGCTGGGTGAGCGTGTTGGCGTAGACATCGAGCAGGTCGAACCGGCTTCCGTCCGGCAGGACGGCGGTGAGCCGGCCGGAGCCGTCGCCCACCGCGTCGTCCTCCACCGCTACGTCCGCGGCGAGCACGGTGCGCGGGCGGTGCGGGTCGCCGGTGTCGTCGACCAGCGCCACGTAGTGGTCCTCCGGCCGGTCCAGCGCCGGCCGGCTGCGGGACGACCACTTCAGCGGCAGTTCCTTGGGCAGCATCGGCAGCAGCCGGGGGCCGGGGAAGTCGCGGCTCGTCTCCGCGACGAGGGCCCCCGGGTCCGGGTGCTGATGGACGAAGAGGGAGGCGCCCATCGTGTTGAGCGCGCAGTGCATCTCGCCCAGCACCAGGTCGAAGTCGCCCCGCTCGACGGCCTCGGGGCCCTCGGCGAGCACCAGCAGGTCCGGGCTGACGTAGCGGGCCAGGGACCACCCGGTGCCGGGCTCCTCGAACTCCTCCCGGACCCGGTCGGCGAGATCCGCCGTGGACAGCCGCACCCGGCGCACGCCCTCCGGCAGCGCGAGCACGCGCGCCCACTTCGCGCGCAACTCGGCCTGGACGGCGTCGAGGTCCTGGTCCGCGCCCGGGTACGGGGAGGGCAGACCGGACAGCCACAGCGTCGCCAGGTCCACCGGCCCGTCCGCCGCCAGCCGTTCGTACAGGGCGCGCAACCGGGCGGTCGCCAGCTCCGCGAAACGGTTGGTCATCCAGCGCGCCGAGGTCAGGCACTGGGCGAGCGGCGTGAGTTCGTCCAATAGCGCCGTGCCGACCGTGGCGGTCGCGGCCCGGCGGCTGTCGGAGTAGACCAGGCCCCGGCAGGGCGCGGTCCGGGACCCCTTGGCCCGCTGCCCGTCGGTGGCCGTCAGGGCGGCGAAGTCCGCCTCCAGGGCGCTGATCGCGGACGTCAGCGCCTCGGCGTCCGCCCCGGCGGCCTGCACGGCGTCCCGTCCGCGCTCCAGCACGTCCAGCCGCTCCAGGGCCGCCTCGCGCACCCGGGCGTCACCGACGCGCTCCAGGATCTCCCGCAGCGCCCGCTCGGGGTACGTGCTGCTGGGCACGTCCAGCCGCCAGTGCACCCACCGCCTGCCCTGCAACCACCGGACGGTCTCCGCCACCTCGTCCTCGGGACGGCCGAGTTCGGCGGCGACGGCGCCGACCGGCCGCGTCCCGTCGCACCGCTCCAGCACGGCGCGCGCCGCGTCCGGCAGCGGCTGCGGAGCCCGCCCCGGCACGTGGACCGTGCCGTCCCCGAAGTGTACGAACGACACGCGGCGGGGCGGTATCCACGCCAGGAGTTCCGGGTCGGCGGCGAGCGAGGCGGCGAGGGCGTCGATCGCCCAGCTCGCGAAGTACACGGTGGACGTCTCCACCAGGCCCTTGCCGGGGTCGACCGTGAGGCCGCGTGTGCCGAGGTCCCAGCGGCCCCAGCCGACGGGGCCGAAGAAGCCGATGGTGTCGTTCTTGACGCAGAAGCGCTGCCAGTAGTGGGCGACGAGCTCCTCCCGCTGCCGGGGCATGGAGCTGCGGCCGGCGGCGGTGGGCGTCCAGGCGAGGAACGGCGCGATGCCGGTGCGCAGAACCGCCGGGTTCTGCCAGGCCACCGCGGCGCGGAAGCGCGGGTCGCCGGCGATCTCCTGGAGGAACCGCGCGGTGTGCACGGCACCGGCGTCGAACGCCTCGGTGAAGTGCTCCCACTCCGGGCCGTCGAGCCGGTCACCGGGTGCGAACTTGTCCGCCGCGGGTGCCAGCCCGGGCGGTGCGGTGCGCAGGACCCCCTCGGCGGGGAAGCCGGGGCCGCGCAGCGCGAAGTGGTCCCACAGCCGCCAGCCGCCGGTGGGCAGGTGCACGTGGTCCGGGACGTCCGTCATGGCGAACTCCTTCCAGGGGTTGCCGGGAACCCTGCCGCCGTCGCGGCCGTGCCACCAGGGAAGGACGGGCAGTGGGCGGCACCCGGCCTTCTGCGCGTTTGTCCCTGTGCCCGTCCCGGCGGGCGGGGCACGCTGTGCCCCGACGACCGATCGAACACGGGAGGACCGAAGCGATGAGCCAGAGCGACGAGCCCGGCTACCGGGTGGTGCGGAACGACGAGGAGCAGTACTCGGTGTGGCGGCAGGACCGGACCCTCCCGGACGGCTGGCACGCCGAGGGCACGACCGGCACCCGGCAGGAGTGTCTGGACCACATCGGCCGGGTGTGGACGGACATGCGTCCGCTGAGCCTGCGCCGCCGCATGGCGGAAAGCGGCACCTGACCCGACCGGGGCCGGGGTGCCGGGCCGGGGCCGGGAGGGGCGCCGCTCCCGGCCCCGGCCCGCGCCTCGGGCAGCGCCTCCCCGCCCGGTACGACCCGTCCGGCGAGCGGCTGTCCACCACCGGACCGGTCGCGGCGAACGCACTGCTGTCTTCGAGGAGCTGCTGACCGACGCCCGCTGGTGGAGCCGGCGGAAGCCGTACGTCGGGAACGGTGCCACGAGGGCCGTCGCCTCCGCGGAAGAGGGGACAGCCTCTAAACTGCCGGTGCAGTCGGGTCGGTGACCGCCTGCGAGGAGGTGTGCGGATCGTCGGCCGGCGGAGCGCACCGGTCGGCAGAGCACAGGGGAGGCCCGCACACAGTGGAGCCATTGAGGGACGACGACCCGCGGGCCATCGGTACGTACACGCTGGTGGGCCGGCTCGGCGCGGGCGGCATGGGGCAGGTCTACCTTGCGGAGTCACCGGCCGGTCAGCTGGTTGCGGTGAAGGTGATCAAGCCTTCGGTGCTCGACGAGGACAGCCGGGCCCGGTTCCTGCTGGAGGTGGACAGCCTCAAAACCGTGTACGGCCCCTTCATCGCCTCCTTCGTCGCGGCGGATGCCCACGCGGAACGTCCGTGGCTGGCCGTCGAGTTCGTCCCCGGGCCCGACCTCCGGGTCCAGGTCACCGAGCATGGACGGCTCCCGCTCGTGGAGGTGGCCAGTCTCGGGGCGCTGCTGGCCGAAGGCCTTGGCACCGTTCACGAAGCCGGTTTGCTGCACCGCGACCTGAAGCCGCAGAACATCCTGCTCGCTCCTTCCGGGCCGAAGCTGATCGACTTCGGCCTCGCAGTGCTGGCCGAGCGGCGTTCGACGCTGACCGCGAGAGGCGTGGTGGTGGGTTCCGTGCTGTGCATGCCACCCGAGCAGACCCAGGGCGGGCAGCACCTCGACCGGGCCGCGGACGTCTACGCCCTGGGCGCGGCCCTGCTGTACGCGGCGACCGGGCACTACCCGTACACCGGCGCTAGCTGGCAAGCGGTCGCCCGCCGCATCGAGGACCCGGCTGTCCCGCCGAACCTCGACGGACTGCCAACCGAGCTGGCGCCGTTGATCTCCTCGATGCTTGCCCTCGACCCCGTCGACCGGCCGACGCTGCCCCGGGTCACCGAGCAGCTCGTGCACGTCATCGTGGGCCGGGGGCTTACTGCTGCGCGGGCCAAACGCCTGCTCACGGCGCTGACACCGGAGCTCGCACTGCCCGAGGCACCCCTCCCGCCCGAACTCGACGACGTTCAGCGGAACCACTCCGGTTACACCCCGACCGTGGTGGACATCGCTGCGCGTGAGGGGGATGAGGCTTCCCCGACTCCGGAGGACGCTCCCCGCGACAGCGAGGAGGACGGTGACGGGAGTGGGGAGGCGGCCCCGGGGAATCCGGCACCGCCCGGAGTCGCCTCGCCCGCCGGTCCGTCCGCTCCGGAGGACCGGCCCGCGCGGCCGGGTGTGCGGCACGCCGTGCCGCTGCGGATCGCCGAGGCGCTGCGGGCCGCATACGCGAGTGACGCCCGATTCTGAGGAGCCCTCCGCCCTCCGCCTTCCGCCTTCCGGCGGAAGTGCCGCTCTGTCGGTATTCCGCCGTGAGCCGGGCAGGCCCCGTGAAAGACTCGGGGCCGCATCGAGCGGGCGGTATGTGCCGGCTCGGAAACGGCACGGACAACGGAGTGAGCACGCGTGACGCAGCAGGGCCAGAATCGGTTTCCGGCCGGCGCCCAGATCCTTGTCCGGGACGAGGAGTGGCTGGTCAGGACCGCGCGCCGGACCGAGCACGAGGGTGACCGCATCGAGGCCATCGGTGTTTCGGAGTTCGTCCGGGACGAGGAGGCCGTGTTCTTCACCGGCATCGACACGGTCGAGCTCCTGGAACCGGAGAAGACGCGTCTGGTCCCCGACACCTCCTCCTACTTCCGCCGCGGACGGCTCTTCCTGGAAGCGGTCCTGCGCAAGACGCCGCTGCCGCAGACCGAGCGGGGCCTCGCGCTGGCGGACCGTTTCCTGCTCGACCCGCTGCCCTACCAGCAGCGCCCGGCGGAGCTCGCCCTGTCGATGCGCAACCTGCGCCCCCGCATCCTGATCGCCGATGTCGTCGGCCTCGGCAAGACCCTCGAAATCGGTCTCACCCTGGCCGAGCTGATCCGCCGGGGCCGCGGCGAGCGCATCCTCGTGGTGACCCCGCAGAGTGTCCTGGAGCAGTTCCAGCACGAGTTGTGGACGCGGTTCTCCATTCCGCTGGTGCGGCTCGACTCGCTGGGCATCCAGCGCATCCAGCGGGAGATCCCGGCGGGCCGCAACCCGTTCACCCACTACAAGCGCGTCATCATCTCCGTCGACACGCTCAAGAACATCGGCCAGTACCGGCACCACCTGGAACGCATCCAGTGGGACGCGGTCGTCATCGACGAGTCGCACAACCTGATCAACCAGGGCAGCCAGCGTCGCGCCCTCGCCGAGACGCTCAGCCCGCGCACCGACGCCCTGCTGCTGGCCAGCGCCACCCCGCACAACGGCGACAAGCGCTCCTTCGCCGACCTGGTGGCGCTGCTCGATCCCGCCGCCATCGTGGACCGCGACCACTACGACCCGGCGGGCGACCTCGGGCACCTCTTCATCCGGCGCACGAAGATCAGCCCCGAGGTCCGCGACGGCATCGGCACGCAGTGGGCGGACCGCGGCCCCACCCGCTCGCTGCGCTGCCCGGCCAACGAGGCCGAGGAGCGGATCTTCGCGGAGCTCGCCGAGCACTGGCTGCCGGCGCCGTCCGCCGGCACCGACTTCGGCACGGCGGACCAGGAGCGGGCCCCGGTGAGTACCGACCCGCTCTTCGCGTACAACGTGCTCAAGACCTTCCTCTCCTCCCACGTGGCCCTGCGGGAGCTGGTCGACCGGCGCGTCACCGCGCTCGGCAAGCGGGAGCGGGACGCGGTGGTCGGCGGGAAGCGGCCGGACCCGGCGATCGCCGGGGAGCAGGCCGCCCTGACCCGCCTGCGTGCCCTCGTCGACACGATGGGGGACGGCAGCGCGCCGGGGGACTCCACAAAGCTGGACGCGCTGGTGGAGCAGTTGCGGCAGATCGGGGTCGGACCGGGCAGCGACACGCGTGCGGTGGTCTTCTCCGAGCGGGTCGAGACCCTCAAGTGGTTGGCCGAGAAGGTCCCCGACCGCCTCGGTTTCCGGCGTGGCAAGGACGGCGGCCACAAGGCCGTGCGCCTGATGCACGGCGGCATCGTGGAGGAGCAGCAACGGGTGATCCGGGAGGAGTTCAGCCTCGCGGGTGCCCCGGTGCGGCTGCTGTTCGCCGGCGATGTCGCCTCCGAGGGCGTCAACCTGCACCGCCAGTGCCACCATCTGATCCACTACGACATCCCGTGGTCGCTGATCCGCATCGAGCAGCGCAACGGACGCATCGACCGGTACGGGCAGCTCCACGAGCCGGAGTTCCGCGCGCTGATCCTCACTTCCGCCCGGCCGGGGGCCAAGGACGACAGGACCGTCGCAGAAAAGCTGCTCGTCCGGGAGGAGGAGGCGCACAAGCTGAGCGGCACGGCGGAGGCGGAGACCGGCTACTACCGGGCCGACGAGGAGGAGCGGCGCCTCATCAGGGAACTGGTGGAAGGCGGCACGGTCGAGGACTTCCTCACCTCCGCGCCCGCCGCGGACGACGCCGACCTGGCGGGACTGTTCGGCCAGGTGGACGCCATCACCGAGGTGGAGCTGCCGGCCCGTGCCGAGGTGCCCTCGCTGTTCGACGGCGACACCTCGGCCTTCGTGGACACGGCGCTGGCCGAGCTGTACGAGGACCACGCCGAGGAGGCGATCGGCCTGTCCCGCAGCAGGGACGCCAGGGAGCGCCCGTACTTCTCCCTCTCCCCGGTCAAGGCCCCCGACCTGCTGCGTCGCCTCAAGGCCCTGCCGCCCTCCTACCTGAAGGAGCAGGGGGTGGCCGAGAAGATGATCCTCTCCTTCGACCGCGGCCTCGCCCAGGACAAATTGACCGAGGCCCGCGAGGCGACGGGCACCATCTGGCCCACGGTCTCGCATCTGAGCGACATCCACCCCGTGGTGGAGTGGCTCACGGACAAGGTGCTGGTGCAGTTCGGCCGGCAGGAGGCACCGGTGATCACGTCCCCGTACGTGGAGCACCCGACCTTCCTCATCCAGGGCGTCTGCTCCAACGCGCTCGGCCGCCCCACGGTCGTCCGGTGGATGGCCGTCAGCGCCGACGGGGAAGTCCCCGTGGGCGAGATGACCGACGCCCTGCGGGCGGCGAAGGTCCGTCCCGACCTGGCCCGTACCGGCGATCCGCGTGACCTGGCGCACCTCCGGTCGCTGGTGCCCGCCGCGGTGGCACGGGCCCGCGAGCACGTGGAGGCGTCCAGGGACGAGTGGGCGCGGCAGCTCAGCGGCCCGCTCGCCGAGTACCGGGAGCGGCTGTCCGACTGGCGTCAGGAGTCCCTGGACTCGCTGTCCGGCGGGAGCGCCCGGCGCAAGCGGCAGGTGGAGAAGACCGCGGGCGACCAGGCCGATCTCCTCGACCAGCTGAACACCGTCGGGTCACCCCTCCTGCGAGTCCTGGCAGTCCTGGACCGGCCCGCTCCGGACGGGACTCCGGACGGGACTCCGGACGGGACTCCGGACGGGACTCCGGACGGGGCCGAGGACGGCACCTGGCAGGAGCACGCGGACGGGGCGCCCGCTCACCGCGCCCCCGACCACGCCCACCGATCCGGCGGAGAACTCTGACGTGACGTACGACTCGCTGGTCAACCACGGCGACTACCTCTCGGCGCACTACCTCGCCGAGGTCCTGCCCAGGGACCTCAAGGCGGGCGGCGGCCTCCTGGCCCGGTGGGCCGAGACCGAGGAGCGGGAGAAGCGCGCCCACGCCGACGCGCTCGCCCGTGCCACGTCCGAGGGGCACGATCCCGGGACCGTCCCGCCGCGTGTCCGCACTCCCCGCGAAGGACTGCGCGCCCTGCACGGGCCCTACTTCGCCTCCCGCCCGGACTTCGCCCGGGACGCGGAAGCCCTCGCCGTGCCGGACGCGCCCGTTCCCGCCGACTGGGCCAAGCGGCTCACCGAGCTGCACCTGGGCACCCTGCGCGCGCTCGGCTTCGACGGGGCCCACGAGCAGACCGTCACCGTCCACCGCTCCGGCCACGCGTACCCGGTCCAGGTCCTGCATGCCGAGCCCGGCCTGAGGGCCGTCTCCTGCGGCTGGACCGACGCGCCGGACGCGGCCCTCGACCCGGACGGCGCGGGCCGCCTGCTGCACCCCGTCGCGCTGGAGGCGGCGGCCCGCCTCACCGACGCGAAGGCCCTGACGGACTTCCTCTTCGAGTGCGACGAACCGCCGCGCTACGTCCTGATGATGGCCGGCGGCGTCGTCGTGCTCGCGGACCGGCTCGCCTGGCACGAGGGCCGCTACCTGGCCGTCGGACTGGACGCCGCGCTGCACCGGCGTGACGTCCGCAACGGCGGGGAACTCGACACGGTCGCCGCGCTGTTCGGCGCCGACTCCCTCCGGGTCCCGGAGCAGGGCGGGACCGCGCCGCTGGCCGGCTTCGTCGACAGGTCGGGCAAGCACGCGGTCGGCGTCTCGACCGAGCTGCGGGAGGGGCTGCGGCTGTCCGTCGAGTGGATCGCCAACGAGGTCCTGGCCAGGTTGCGGGACCAGGGCGTCCGCCCGGAGCAGATCGACGAACCGGATCGCCTGGCCAAGGCACTCGGCCGGGAGTCGCTGCGCTACCTCTACCGCGTCCTGTTCCTGCTGTACGCCGAGGCCCAGCCGTCGCTCGGCATCCTCCCGGCCGACGATCCCGAGTACGCCCGGGGCTACGGTCTCCAGCGCCTCGGCGACCTCGTCGTCCGCGACCTGGTGGGGGAGCGGTCCCGGAACGGCTACCACCTGTACGAGTCCCTGGACCTCCTCTTCCAGCAGGTTCAGAAGGGCCACCGGGAGTTCGGCAGCGAGCCCGAGGACCTCGCGGCCCGGGAGGCCGACCGTGCGGCGGGGGAGGCCGAGCGGGAGGCCGCCGAATCCCTGGCCGCCGGGACCATCACCCGGGACGAGTACACCGAACGGGTCCGGGAGGCCGACCGCGCCCGCAAGGCCGCCGCCCGCAGTGCCGACGTGGGACTGCGCTTCGAGCCGCTGCGCTCCGACCTGTTCGAGAGCGACGCGGTGGGCCTCATCTCGGCCGACCGGATCGAGAACCCGGCCTACGAGGAGGGCTCCGGCCTGCCCGAGTTCCTGGACACCCGGCTGCGCAACGAGACACTGCACAAGGTGCTGCGCCGCCTGATGCTCACCAGGGGCCGGGGGCGCGAACGCGGCGGGTTCATCTCGTACGCGCAGCTCGGGATCAACCAGCTCGGCGCGGTCTACGAGGGCCTGATGTCCTACACCGGGTTCATCGCCGACGAGGACCTGTACGAGGTGGCCAAGCGAGGCGACGCGTCCGGCGGGAGCTGGATGATCCCCGCAGGCCGGGTCCAGGGCTACCCGGACGAGGTGTTCGTCGAGCGCCCCCACGAGGAGACCGGCCGGCCGGTGCGCGTCGTCCATCCCCGGGGCTCGTTCGTGTACCGCCTGGCGGGCCGGGACCGCCAGACCTCCGCCTCCTACTACACGCCGAAGTCGCTGACCGAGGTCACCGTCGAACTCGCCCTGAAGCACCGCCTGGACCAGGACGGCACGACGACGAGGGCCGAGGAACTGCTCGGCTGGAAGATCTGCGAGCCCGCGCTGGGTTCCGGGGCGTTCCTCAACGAGGCCATCGACCAGGTGGCGGCGGAGTACCTGCGGCGCCGGGAGCGGGAGTTGGGCCGCCGCGTCGACCCGGAGGCGCGGCCGGTCGAACTCCAGAAGGCAAAGGCGTACATCGCCCTGCACAACGCGTACGGCGTGGACCTCAACGCCACCGCCGTGGAGCTGGCCGAGGTCTCGCTCTGGCTGAACTCCATGCACCCCGGCATGCGCGCGCCCTGGTTCGGCCTGCACCTCAGGCGCGGCAACTCCCTCATCGGCGCCGGCCGCAAGGTGTACGGCGCGGACGCGCTGACAACCGGCCCGTGGCTGTCGAAGAAGACGCCGCTGCCGCCCACCGACCTCCCCTTCCGGGACGGCGAACTGCCGGACGGCGCGGTGCACCACTTCCTGCTCCCCGCACTCGGCTGGGGCGCGGTGGCCGGAGAGGCTGAGGCGAAGAAGCTGGCGGAGGACGAGGCAGCAGCGCTCGGCCAGTGGCGCAAGGGCGTGCAGAAGGCACCCAAGGGCAAGCCGTTCGAGGAGCGGGACGACGAGTCGCCCGAGAAGCGGCAGGCACGGTACGACAGGTGGGCGAAGGCGGCGGCCAGGACCGAGCGCGGCCGAGTGCAGGCGGTGGCCCGCCGGGCCGAGTTCCTGTGGAGCCTGGTCGCCAAGCGCCTGGAACTCTCCGAGCGCAAGATCTCCCGGCGGATCGACGTGTGGGGCGCCGGCTGGCTGGACCCCGCGCCGGAGGCGGCGGACAAGCAACGCGTCCTGGACGACCTGACAGCGGCCGGCACGCCGTACTGGCGACTGAAGACGGTCATGGACGTGTGGTGCGCACTGTGGTTCTGGCCGCTGGACAAGGTGGGGCTGCTGGACGGCACCGACCCGACGGCCTACGAGCCGGGTGACGAGGTGCTGACGCCGTTGTTCACTCCGGTGACGACGGAACCGGAGCCCGCCTCTCCGAGCAGTCCCGCACCGGGTGACGCCGGCTGGCAGGCCGCCGGGCTCTTCGACCACCCCGACGGTGAACAGGGCGAGCTGAGTGAGGCCGCTGCGGACAGCGCCAGGGGCCTGGAGGTCAAGGGCCTGCGGACCAAGGGGCGCCGGGCGACCGGCAGGAAGGCCGGGATCGTCGAGGACCGGCGCCGCCCGGTCGTCCCGCTGAGGACGTTCGCCGACTGGCTGGAATTCCTGGAACTGACCCTCGGCACAAGGGACGCCGACGCCGGTTCGTTCCTGGACGGCCTGGACGACCTCCCCGTGGACGAAGCACTGCCGCTCCTGGAGACGTACGAGCGCAGCCTGGACGGAGTCCTCGGCATGGACTCCCCGTTCAAGCTGGCCGAGCGCTTCCCGTGGCTCAACGTCGTCGAGGACATCGCGGGCACCAACGGGCGCGACATCAGGACCGAGGACGGCCACGGCTTCTTCCACTGGGAACTGTACTTCGCCCACGTGTTCCGGCAGCGCGGGGGATTCGACCTCCAGGTGGGCAACCCGCCCTGGGTGCGGCCCAAGTGGGAGGAAAGCCCGTTGCTCGCCGAGTACGAGCCGTGGTTCATGCTCAAGGAGAGGCCGACGAACGTTGAGCGCAGACGGCGGCGGGACGAACTGCTGACGTCGGAGTCCGTGCGCGGCTACCTGCTGAACGAGCTGGCAGCACACAGCGGTACGGGAGCCATGCTCGGTTCCGGCCTGATCTACCCGTTGCTGCCGGGCACACAGCCGGATCTGTACCGGGCTTTCATGTGCCGTACATGGGAGCACATGGCGGAGGAGGGGACGGTTGGGCTCGTCCACCCCGGCTCGCATTTCAGCGGCGACAGGGAAGCGCGCCTGCGGGAGGCTGCCTATACGCGACTCCGAGTGCACGGCGATTTCGTGAACCAAGGCAATCGGTTCTTTCCACCACCTGTGGGACACGCCAGCCATTTCGGAGTGCATATCTATGGGCAGGAGGGCGAGATCGGCTTTGATCATCTGTCGTGGCTGGTTTCCGTGGATGCGCTGAGGCTATCGGCGCAGGATGATGGAACCGCGCCCGCCCCGGGTATTCGGTACGCCGGTAAGTGGGACGAGCGCCCACATCGTAAGCGGATCGTTCGGGTGAACGAGGAGGCACTGGAGCGATGGCAGCGCCTGACGGGCGATGAGGGGCGGCAGCCCGTGCGACAGGGTCGGCTGCTTTCCCCGGTGAGCACGGCCGAGGACCCGGCGATCGAAGCGCTGGCTGATTACCCACTGCGGCTCGCGAACTACGACCCTCAAATCAGCAGCGGGTACCACGAGAGCGGTGCCAAGGCGGCCGGCCTCATCGACTACAACGTGCCGGATGCGACGGGTGCAGTGCAGCGGCCGGAAGACTGGTCCGGGGTGATCCTCAAGGGGCCGCAGATCGGCTTGGCGAACCCGATGTTCAAGCAGCCCAGCCAAGGCGCCGGTGAGGTACTGGGCCTCAACCCGCTGACGCTGTCGGATGACGCGGTCCCAGAGTCCGAGTACGTGTACGTGGCGAAGCCCGCCACATGCCGCGCTGCCCAGGACGTGTGGAGCGATCACCGGACGCTGGACGAGCTACGGGCGTCGGACAGTGAGGTGACGCGGGCGCGAGCCGCTGTGGCCGAGGCAAAGGGCGTTGCCCCTGAGGAGGTCACGGTGGAGGAGGTGGACGGACAGTTGGTGCAGCGGTTGCGACGGCCGTATACCGATTTCTACCGGATGGGGTGGCGGGAGATGATTGCTCCCGATACGGAACGCAGCCTATACACTGCGATCATTCCGAAGGGCGCGGCGCACGTTGACCTCGTGCACAGTGCAGTAGTTGGAAATGTGCACCTCACGGCCCTCACCGCCGGTTTCTGGGCCGGAATGCCGGTGGACTACTTGTTGCGAACTACTGGCGTTGGTCACTTGAAGAAGGCTCCTGCGTGCAGGATGCCTGCTCCTAATCTGGATCACCCCCTCGCATCGGCCCTACTCCTCCGTACCTTGCGTCTCAACTGTTTGACGAGCGCTTACGCTGACCTCTGGCACGAGCTGTACGATCCGACCTGGCCCGGCTATGAGTCTTGGGCTCACGATTGGTCCGATCTCCAGCCGCTGCACGCTGTCACTCCGGACTGGACCCACGACGTCCCGCTGCGGACCGAGCGTGCGCGTCGTGCGGCCCTGGTGGAGATCGACGCCTTGGTTGCGGTGTGGCTGGGAGTTAGCGCAGACGCTTTGGGGGCTATGTACACGTCCCGCTTCCCGAACATGCAGGACTTCGATGCCGTCACGTGGTTCGACGCCAACGAACGGAAGATTGCTGGAGTCCGGCACGCTTACGGCTTCGGCCAGACCAGGGAAGACTACGAGCAGTTCGTCGCCTACAACAACGACGAGCGCTCGGAACCCCCGGAGGGGTACACGGCTCCGTTCTACAAGGCCGAGCGCGAGAAGGAGATGCGTGCTGCGCACGCTGTGTTCGCTGAGCGGCTGCGGAAGGCGCGGGAGCAGCAGGGGTGACGTGAGTGCCCTGTACGGGACCGGGTCCCGTACAGGGCACTCATGCAGCCAACGGCGTCAGGCTTGTCGTGCGTAGGAGACGAAGTTGTCCCATGTCCCGGCGGTGACCGCGAGTTGCGGGCTCTGCCGGAGCTTGGAGTCCCGTACGTGGACCGTGCCGGCTGGCGCCGCCTCCGCCCCGGACATCGCAACCTCGACGCAACTGTCGCCTTGCGAGCCGCTGTAGCTGCTCTTGAACCAGGCCAGCTCAGACGTGTTCATAGCGCTCCTCGCATCCGCTTCAACAGGCCCAGGGAGTCCTCAGGGGTCAAGGCCTGTGAACGCATCTTGGCATAGCGCTGGTGCAGACGGCTGATCTCTTTCGCGTCAACGATGAGGCGACCGTTCTCCTGTCCCTCCGAGTACCCGTACCACCGGTTCTCCGGGGTCTCCGCCAGTTGAAGCGGCCCGTCCAACCCCGCGTGCACCGGCTGCCGCAGGGGCATGAGCTGGAACTCGACGTTCCAGTGCCGGTCGACGACGGCCAGCAGGTGGTCGTACAGCTCGCGCGTCACGGCCTCTCCACCGGTGTGCCGGTCGAGTACGGCCTGCTCCACGATGAAGCTGAACGCCGTGGGCGGCTTCCGGCTGGTGGCCAGCAGGTCTTGGCGGGCCACTCGCGCCGTGATGCGTTCGCTCAGTTGCTGCTCGTCCGGCAGGGGCGGGACGCTGAACGACACCGCCCGCGCGTAAGCCTCCGTCTGCAACAGCCCAGGGACCACCCGGCACTCGTACGTGTACAGGCCCACCGCCTCCGCCTCGAACTTGGCCCACTGCCGGAACCAACTGGCCAGTCCCGGCTGCCGGGAGAGGTGTCGTGCCGCGCCCCGCAGCGTCCCGAAGGCGTCGAGCGCCTCCTCCGCCCGCTCCACGAAGTCCGGTTGCGGGAAGCGGCGGCCCTGCTCGATCTTCGCGACGGTCTGGGCCGAGTACCGCACCAGTTCCGCGAAATCCTCCTGTGTCAGCCCGGCTCGTTTGCGGAAGGCCTTGAGGACCTCACCGAACGTCCTGAGACTGTCGGACACCTCCGGTTCGCTGCCGCCCCCCGTACCGCCTGATCTGCTCGTACTGCTCGTACTGCTCGTGCCGTCTGTACCGTCCGTCATGCGAGGACACCTCCCGTACGTCTGTCCCGCAAACCCTTTCGCTCCGACCATGGTCACGGTGGACTGCCACCCCTGTCTACTGTGCGTACTCGTACGCTGACGCAGAGTGCGGATGGCTGGTGTGGTGAGCGGCGCCCCGTGCGGCCAGCCTGGCAGCATGACGTCACGTACCGCCCCTCAGGCCCCGGCCGCCGTATGTGTGTTCGTGCAGCGCTTCAGCTCCCCTGCGCGCGGGGCCCGGCTCGCGGCCCTCTCGCCCTGCACCGGCTGGATGTCTGGGGTGTCCCGTACGGCTCGGAGACCTCGGACACCGCCGCGCTGGTCGTCGCGGAGCTGGCCGCGAACGCCGTCACCCACGGCCGGGTTCGCGGCCGTGACTTCGAGGTGCGGCTCAGCCTCGACGCCTGCACGCTCCGGATCGACGTGTCGGACCCGCGCGGGGAGCGCCGCCCCGACGGCCCGGACGCGCTCACCGCCCGTGCACCCGCCCTTGCCCGCGCTCCCGGACCCGCCCCCACCGGCACTTCCGAACCCACCCCCGCTGACGTGGCGGACGGCGGGCGGGGGCTGCTGCTCGTCGACGCGCTGGCCGACCGGTGGGCGGTCCTCGACAGGGCGGCCGTCGACAGGGCGGCCGTCGGCAAGACGGTACGCGCCGAGCTGGACCTGCCGCGCTGACGCGCCGGGCCGCCGTCTATAGGCTGGGCAGCCGACCACGGACCATGGTCATCAGCGGCGGCGGAGGCGACGGGGAGTCATGACGTGACGGGGCTTGAGGACAGCGGCAGCGGACGGGCGAGCGGATCGCGGGGGCGGGACGTCGGCTTCCGGCGGTACGAGTTCCCACCGGAGGACACCGAACTGCTCCAGACCGGACTCTTCCCCTCCCTGCACGGCCCCGTCGAGATCGGCGGCGACGGCCTGCCGACCGGGGTGGAGCTGGAGCAGCCCGCCGACGAGGAGGGCACGGAGCCCGGCGGGTCGGCCGGCAAGGCCCCGGTCGACTCCGACGAGATCTCCGCGCCCTTCCGGCCCGAGAACATCAAGATCGAGACCCAGACGACCACCGTGGACCTGCTGCTGTCCCGGCTACGGGAAGGCATGATCGACCTCGCGCCCGACTTCCAGCGCCGGGCCGGTATCTGGACGGATGTGCAGCAGAGCCGGCTGATCGAGTCGCTGCTGCTGCGCATCCCCATCTCGTCCTTCCACATGGCGCAGGACGAGAACGACGACTGGGCCGTCGTCGACGGCATCCAGCGGCTCACTGCCATCGCCCGGTTCATGGAACCGGCGGCGGTGGGCATGCCGCCGCTGGCCCTGCGCGGTCTCGACTACCTGCGCGACCACCACGGCAAGGGATACGCGGACCTGACAGGGCGGCTGCGCATCAGGCTGCGCGAGACCCAGCTGGTGGTGCACATCATCCAGCAGGGCACGCCGGAGGCCGTGAAGTTCAACGTGTTCTCCCGCATCAACACCGGCGGGCTGCCGCTCACCCCGCAGGAGATCCGGCATGCGCTGGTCGACGGGCCGGTGCGCGGCTACCTCGCCGACCTGGCCGAGGACCCGGCGTTCGGCAACGCCACGGGGCACAGCGTCTCCAACGAGCGGATGGCCGACCGGGAGATGGTGCTGCGCTTCCTGGCCTTCCGGCTGAGCGACCCGGCCAAGCACACGCAGCGCGACTTCGACCAGTTTCTCGTCACCGCCATGCACGGCGTCAACCGGTTGGGCGACGCGGGTCGGGAGGCGCTGGCCCTGGAGTTCCACAAGGCGATGTGGTGCGCTTCGGACATCTTCGGCCCGTACGCGTTCCGCAAGTGGCGAGGAAAGAAGGGCCCCAAGTCCCCAGTCAACAAAGCCCTGTTCGAGACCGTCGCGGTCAATCTGGCCGCTCTGGACGATCACCAGCGTGCAACGCTGGTAACGTCGCGTGACGAGGTGCTCAAGGGCTTCTTCGAGCTGATGAAGGACTGGGACTTCGACCGGGCCATCTCCGTCGCGACCGGCGACACGAAGAAGGTGCGCAAGAGGTTCACCGCGATGGCGGAACTGTTCCGGGGGGTAGCGAACCGTGATTGACCAACTGACACTGACGAACTTCAAGGCGTTCCAGCACGTGGACCTGCCGTTAGGCCCCCTGACGCTGCTGACCGGCCTCAACTCCTCCGGCAAGAGCAGCGTCCTCCAGGCCCTCGGCCTGCTCCAGCAGTCGTACACCGCCGGTGACTTCGACGACGTGCGCGACCTGGTGGAAGCGGCCGGTTCCGGCGAGGTGACCGGCCTGGACAACGGCTTCCTGCTCAACGGCGAACTGGTCTCGCTCGGCACCGGCCACGACGTCCTGCACGAGGACTTCACCGGCGACGAGCCGGAGATCGTACTCGCCGTCAGCGAGGGCGCGTACCGCTACGCGTGGTCCGTCGCCTACCAGCGGGAACAGAACCTGCTGCCGCTCACCGGCGTCGACATCCCCCTGACCAGCGAGGGCGCCACGCCCCCGGAGGGCGCCGCCGCCGTCGTCCCCGGATACTTCACCGCCGGGTTCCAGTACCTGCACGCCGACCGCATCGCGCCCGCCGAGTTCTATCCGCGCGACCACCACGCGGCCATCGGACGCGGCTTCCTCGGTGTGCGCGGTGAGCACACCGTCAACTATCTGCGTCACCACTCCAGGGACGAGGTCCCCGACGGGCCGCTGCGCCACCCGCGCGCGGACTCGGCGCGGCTGCTCGACCAGGCCGCCGCGTGGATGGGGGAGCTGTGCCCCGGCGTGGACCTCCGGGCGGCGGCCATCGAGGGCACCGACTCGGTACGCCTGTCCTACGGCTTCGACGGCCCGCGCGGCACCCGGCGGCGCCCCACGAACGTCGGCTTCGGCCTCACCTACGCCCTGCCGGTCGTCGTGGCCTGCCTGACGGCGAAACCCGGGTCGCTCGTCCTGCTGGAGAACCCCGAGGCGCACCTGCACCCGCGGGGCCAGACGCAGATGGCCGCTCTCGTCTCCTCGGCCGCCGGACACGGGGCGCAACTCGTCGTGGAGACGCACAGCGACCACGTGCTCAACGGGGTGCGGCTCGCCGTCAAGCGGGGAGTGCTGGCACCGGAGGCGGCCGTCCTGCACTACTTCCGGGGCGGTCGCACAAGCAGCGAGGTGGCAAGCCCCCGCATCGACCGCAACGGGCTGCTCGACCAGTGGCCCGAGGGGTTCTTCGACGAGCTGGAGAACACCCTCGACGAGCTCCTGGCCTGAGAACCGGCCCGGAGGCCTGCCGAGCAGGCGGGGAAGACACCACGGAGGGGGAAGTGTGCCGCTGCTGTTCCTGAACGACATCTCCTGCACCACCAGCTGTGACCCGGCGCGCGCCGAGCGGGCCATGACCGAGCTGGCGCGGGCCGTCCTCGCCGTTCTCCGCGCGGACCGGGCGGGCACCGTCCTGGTCAGCAGGGACCCGATCACCGGGCTCCAGATCGCGGACGGGCATCCGATCGGCAAGTGGCACGGCAACCCGAGGAACCGCGATGCCTGGCGGCGGCTTCTCCAGATGCAGAGCAAATGGCCGCACCGCGTCGTCTTCCCCGACGGGCAGGACCACTACGACGTCGAGTACCGGCACCGCGGCGAGACGGCGGAGGGGCTCGGCGCCGCCCACCTCATGGACGGGCTCGGGGTCTCCCTGCCGGTGGACTCCTGCTGGGACGCCGACCGGGTGGTCCTGGAACGTGAGCAGCTGGTGGAGGGGGACGGGGGCGCGTACCGCGCGGAGACCGACGAGGTCCAGGTCCGGCACATGTCCCGAATCGCCCACTGCGAGGCGCACGGCGCCTGGCTGCGGGAATCCGTCGAGGCGGCCCGCAGCGGCGGCCTGGCCGCCGTGCGCCGGGGCACGGACCTGTGGGAACGGCGGGCCGCACTCTTTCCCCGCCTCGAATGGCTGCCGCGCGTGGAAGGGGATCTGCGGAACCTGCCCGAGGTCTGGGTGCGGCCCGTACGGGACCGCCTCGCGGAACTGCAGGAGGCAGTGGCCGGCTGGGACCCCGGGGCCCGGCCGATCGGACCGCAGTGGAGATCCGACGTGCGCACCGAGTTCGAGTCCCGCAGACGGCTGTGCTGGTTCGCTGAGGAGGACGGCACCTCGCAACTGTTCGACTGGCACTGCGAGTTCCTTCCGAAGCCGGGCCGCATGCACTTCCGGCTGCTGCACGACCGAAGCACCCTGCGCATCGCCTGCGTGGGGCGCAAGCTCGGCGTCTGAGCCGCGGCGCCACCGGCATCACCGCAGCTCCACGACGCACGGCCGGGCCGGATACGGTCGTCGCGCGTCTACGGTAGGGACGTGGCCCCGAGCGGGCCCCAGTACGCAGAACCAGGAGGACCACGCGTGCGACCGACCCTCGCCGCCGAGCAGGTACGCGACAGCCTGAGCCAGTACCTGTCGACGACCTACGCGCTGGCGGACGAAGGCACCCGCAGCGCCCTGGAGCAGTTCCTCGCCGACGCCGACGACGGCATCTTCCGCGGCCCGTACCTGCGCATCCGCACACCCTTCCGCTCCGCCGCGGACGACGGCTGGCAGCGGAACCTCACCTGGTGGCCGCGTACCAAGGGCTTCGCCCCCTACCGCCACCAGGAGCGGGCCTGGGAGCGCCTGTCCACCCTGCACGGCCCCGCCCGGCCCACCCTGGTGACCACCGGCACCGGCTCCGGCAAGACCGAGTCGTTCCTCGTCCCGATCCTCGACCACTGCCGGCGGCAGCGGGCGGCCGGCCGGGAAGGCGTCAAGGCCGTCCTGCTCTACCCGATGAACGCGCTCGCCACCGACCAGGCCCACCGCATCAACAACCACCTCGACAACCCCCGCGACGCCCGGCTCAGGGACGCCGGGGTGCGCGCGGCGCTCTACATCGGCGACAAGGCGTCCAGGGAGTTCAAGCAGGCCAACCCGCGCGTCGCGGTCGACCGCGACGAGATCAGGCACACCCGGCCCGACATCCTCATCACCAACTACAAGATGCTGGACCTGATGCTCCAGCGGCCCGAGGACCAGCGGCTGTGGCAGGAGCCGGGCGGCTCCCCGCTCGCCTACGTCGTCCTCGACGAGTTCCACACCTACGACGGCGCCCAGGGCACCGACGTGGCCATGCTGCTGCGCCGTCTCGGCGCCGTCGCGGGGCTCAACGAGCCGGGACGGCCCCTCGGCCCGGTCTGTCCCGTCGCCACCTCCGCCACCCTCGGCGAAGGGGGCGAGGGCGCGGCGACCGGGCCGATGCTGGACGTGGCGGAGCAGGTGTTCGGCGTGCCGTTCCCGCCGGACGCCGTGGTGGGCGAAGACCGCGACAGCGCACAAGGCTTCGCGGGCGACAGCGACTTCTCGCTGCCCTTCCCCGCCCCGCACGAAGTGGTGGCGCTCGGTGACCCCACCCGCGACCCCGAAGCGCTGGATCGGCTGGCCGCCGCCTTCACCGGCCGGAGCGGCCTGGACGCCACGCAGCTCGGCAGGCAACTGCGCCGCCACCGGCTGACGGCGGCGGTCCTGGAGATCCTCGACGGCCGGCCGCGCACCACGCCCGAGATCATGGACGTCCTGCCGCGCTACGCCTACCACTGGGGCATGGCGGTGCAGCAGACCCCGTCCGTCGCGGCCCAGGCCCTGGCGCGCTACGTCGCGCTGCTCTCCACGGCCCGCAACCCCGAGCACCCCGCCCGTCCGCTCCTGTCGATCGAGGTCCACCACTGGGTGCGCTCCGTCTCCCGGGTGCTGCGCGGCATCAGCGCGGCGAGGGCCGAGTTCCGCTGGGACGACGAGCGGATCACCACGGGCGGCAGGCCGGCCGCCCGTACGAGCGGTGGACGCGGCGGCGTTCGTGACACCGGGAGCCGTGGGGGCACCGGCCAGGGGAGGGGGGCCCCCGCCTCGGACGGCGATCCGGGCGCGGTCGTACCGGTGGGGGACAGCGCGCCCCCGCCCGCCCAGGTGTTCCTGCCCGCCGTCTTCTGCCGGCAGTGCGGCCGCTCCGGATGGGCGGCGCTCTCCCCGGAATCAGATCCGGCAGAGCTGGACATGAACGCGACGAAGATCCGCCGGGCGTCCGTCGGCCGCGACAAGAGCCGTGTCCGCAACATGATCGCGGCCACCCCCCAGCAGGCTTACGACGCTGCCTTCGTGGCGGAGAAGCAGCGCAGCGGGCCCACCGTGATGGTGCTGGACGGGCTCAGTGGGCGGGTGCGGCCCCTGTCCCGCGAAACGGACTTCGACCCGCCGCGCGACGAGGAAAGCCCCCACACGGCCAAGCCGCTGCACGACGCGGCGTTCGTCTGGGCGGATCTCGGCGACGACCGGGCGGCGCGCGGAGACCAGTGCCCGGCCTGCCGCACCTTCAACGCCATCCGCTACCTCGGCACCGGCCTCGCCGCCCTCGCCGCCGCCTCCATCACCCAGCTGTTCACCGGCGGTGAGCTCGACAAGAACCTGAAGGAGGACAAGACCCTCCTCTTCAACGACTCCGTGCAGGACGCCGCGCACCGCGCCGGGTACGTCGCCAACCGCTCCTACACCTTCTCGCTGCGCTCCCTGCTGGGCAGCCGCATCGACGAGGACGAACCGATCGCGCTGAGTGACCTGGCCGCCGACCTCATCGCGGACGTCGTCGACAGCAGAGCCGTCCAGGCCGCGGTGATCCCGCCCGACCTGCACGTGGTGCGCGGCGTCGACACCCTGCTGTCCGGACGCGGCAAGGGCTCCCGCGCCACCTGGGAACTCATCGCGCAGCGGCTCGCGTTCGCGGCGGTCATGGAGTTCGGGCTCAGGTCCCGGCAGGGCCGCACACTGGAACTCACCCGCACTGTCGCCGCGGACGTGCCGCTGAAGGACCCCGACGCCGTGGCCGGGATCGTGCGCGAACTCCTCCACACCACGCCCGGGGACATCGCGCTGCCGGACGGCTCCACGCCCGGCCCGGACCGCTGGATCGGGTACGTGCGCGGCCTCCTCGAGCGGCTGCGCACCCGCGGCGCCGTCCGGCACGCCTGGCTCGACGGCTGGCTCGACCAGGCGGGCGTGCGGCGCTGGCTCGTCTGGGGCGGGCGCCGCACCGGGATGCCCGCGTTCCCACCCGGCGTGTCCGCCCCGGCCTTCCTGCTGGGCAGTCCCAAACAGGGCAGCGACGACTTCGACGTGGTCACCGGCCGCCTCGGTTGGTACCAGGACTGGACCCGGCGCGCACTCGGCCTGCGCCCCGACGCCGCCAGCGCCTTCCTCGTGCGACTGCTGCCCGCACTCGCCGACGCGGGTGTGCTGTCCGCCCGCACCGCCACGGACGGCGTGACCCGCGTCTACGGCCTCCAGCCCGGACACGTACACGTCCGCAAGCTCGCCGACGACCAGGTGCCCGACGCCTCCGCGCACTGCCCGGTGTGCTCCTGGGAGCAGACCGTCCACCCCGACCTGGCCGACCACTGGCACGGGCAGCCGTGCCCCCGCTACCGCTGCGGCGGACTCCTGCGCACCGGCCAGGACCTGGAGAGCGGTGCACGGCGCCGGGACTTCACCCAGGACTTCTACCGGCGCATGTACCGCGAGGCCGGTGTCTTCACCATCAACACCGCCGAGCACACCGGCACCCTCACCCGGCCCAAACGCGAGGCCGTGGAGAAAGCCTTCCGCGAGGGCACCCAGGGCCACTACGCCAATCCGCAGGTCCTCTCCTGCACCCCCACCCTCGAACTCGGGATCGACATCGGCGACCTGTCGGCCGTCGTCCTCGCCTCGTTGCCCAAGGGGCCCGCCAGTTACGTGCAGCGCGTGGGCCGGGCCGGTCGCGCCACCGGCAACGCCTACCTGCTGACCATGGTCGATCGCGGTCCTCGCGACCGCTACTACCTGGACGACCCCCGGCAGATGATCGCGGGCGACATCCAGCCGCCCGGCTGCTTCCTCTCGGCCAGCGAGATCCTGCGCCGCCAGTACCTCGCGCACCTTCTCGACCTGGCGGGCGCCGGACGCCTGCCCGTGGCGGAGGGTAACGGGAACATGCTCAATCCGATGCTGCATCTGGCCCCCGACCTGTTCGGACCCTCGGCGTGGCTGTCGGAGTTCGAGCAGGCCGCGCTCGCCGCCGGCCCCCACCTCGCCGAGACCTTCCTCCAACTGTTCCCGCTCTACGACGAGGCGAAGGGCACAGGCATCAGCCCGCAGGCGGCCGAGGCACTGCGCACGTACGCGACAGGGGGGCTCGCCGAGGCGCTGAAGGAGGCCCGCGACCGCTGGGAGGACCGTCGAGGCGAGATGCAGCGCCGCGTCACCTCGATCGACGAGGCGCTGAAGGCACTGGTGCCCGGCGACCCCGAACACGCACGGCAGGGCAGGGAACTGCGGGCCGAGCGCCGAGCCGTCTCCCGGCACGCGGCCGAGATCAGCCGCACCACCGCGCACGGCGCGCTCGTCGACCTCGGACTGCTGCCCAACTACAGCCTCGTCGACTCGCTCACCGAACTGGAGGCATCCCTCACCTGGCGGGAAGACGGCAGTGACGGGAAGCCCGAGCACCACAGCAAAGTCCTCAGGTACGAGCGGTCGGCGCGCCTGGCCCTCACCGACTTCGCGCCCGGCAACCACTACTACGTACAGGGCTACAAGCACCGCGTCACCGGGCTCGACATCGGCAGCCCGAACCGTCCGGCGTGGCTGTGGTGGCGCGTCTGCCCCGAGTGCGGGCACGTCCGCACGCAGCAGGCACGGCAGGACTCGACCGCCTGCCCGCGCTGCCAGTCGCCCGCCATCGGAGACGTCGGCTGCCTGCACAGGGTGCTGGTGCCGCACCGGGTGACAGCCCGCGACCAGCGCGACGACGTTCGGGTACGGGACGACACCGACGAGCGGGAACGGCGCCACTACACGGTGGTCCCGGCCGTGGACATCCCGCAGGAGCACATCGAGACGGGTTGGCGGCACAGGAAGGCCACCTTCGGATGGGAGTTCACCCGGCAGGCCGTGATCCGCCACATCAACGTCGGCGCCACCCGCGTGGAGACCGGCGTGGAGGACGCCTTCGCAGGACGCCGGGTGCGGCTCAACCCCTTCTGGGTCTGCGACTCCTGCGGATACGCCGACGCCGACGGCGGTCCCGCCGCCGCGCAGGCCGGGCAGCAGGACGCCCTCACCACGCTCCGGGCCACGAAGCACCACCGCCCGTGGTGCCCCCGCCTGCGCGAAGGACTCGACGAGTCGACGACGGCTCAGCAGGGCGTGAAACTGCTCCTGGCCCACGAACTGCGAAGCGAGGCACTGCGCATCCTCGTCCCCGCGGTGACCGCGTACACCGAGGAACGCCTGGCCTCCTTCAAGGCCCTGCTGCTCCTGGGCATCGCCCGGAGCTACGGCGGCGACCCCGACCACCTGGCCGTGGTCACCGACTCGGTGCCCGAGCCGGGCGCCGACGTGCGCAGGCACTTCCTCGTGCTGTACGACTCCCTGCCCGGCGGGACCGGCTACCTGCACCGACTCGCGGGACCCGACGGGTTGCGCAACGTGCTGACCCGGGCCCGCCAGGTCGTGGAGCGCTGCCCGTGCGTCGGCGAGCAGCGACCCGCCTGCCACCGCTGCCTGCTGCGGTACGCCGGCGACAGCGAGCACGCCCTGGTCTCCCGCGAACACGCCCTCGACATGCTCGGCGAACTGCTCGGCCGCACCGGCGACGCCTGGGACGTCGAGGAGGCCGGGACGACTCGTGTCATCAGCCTCGACAAGCAGGTCGAGAGCGAGCTGGAGGCGCTGTTCCGCCGCGGGCTGCTCGACTGGGCCGAAGGCGTCGACGAAGTGAGCGTGCGGTCCGCGCAGACTCCCGATGGCGAGCGCGACACGACGCTGCGGTTCACGGCGCCCGACGGCACGGTCAGCGGCTGGCGCATGGAGACCCAGACGGACCTCGGGTTCACTGTTCCCGACGTGGTCTTCCGCAGCCTGGACGACGACCGCAGGCGGGTAGCCGTCTACCTGGACGGCTACCGCTACCACGCGAGCGCCGACCACAACCGCATCGCGTCCGACGCCGCCAAACGGACCCGGTTGCGTGCCGGACACGGCTGGCAGGTCTTCCAGCTGACCTGGGACGACGTGCGCGCCTGGACGGGTGACGCGAAGCCGCCCGCCGACCCCGTGTGGGTGCCCTACCAGAACACGGCGCAGAAGACCGCGTCGGACATCCACCGGCGACTGCACGGTGACGATCCGCGCGACCTGAACCTGTTCGTGTGGGCCAACCCGGTCGACACCCTGATCGGCTACCTGACGACCCCCGACCAGGAGGTGTGGCGGCGGCGCGCCCAGAGCGCCCTGGCGGGGTTCGCCGCGGTGTCCGCGACCAGCCGCGCCCTGGCCGACGGCCCCGAGATCCGGAACCGTATCGTCGAGGCCCTGCACGGCAAGCGGCTCTCGGGCGGCCAGGGCCCCGTCCAGGTGATGGCGACCAAGGACGGCAGCGGAGTCCCGCTGACCGTCGCCCTCGACCTGCGCGAGGGGCAGGCGGGCGCGGTGTGGACCGCGCTGACCGTGCTCGACGACAGCGCCGAGGCACCGGGCCGGGACGAGAACGCCCACCGCAGGCGCTGGCGGGCCTGGCTCTACTGGACCAATCTGCTCCAGTTCCTCAACGAGGGCGAGGGCGACGGCGTCCAGCTCGCGACCAGCCAACTGTCGGGCTTCGACCCGGTGGAGCTGGCCGTGACAGGAGGCGCCGGCTGGCTGGAGTCCTGTCGGCAATCGCAGCAGCCCCCTGCGACAGGGCCTGCCCGGGACGGAGGGGCGGCCGCTGCGACCGGGCCCTCCGCCGGAGCCGCCGAGGCCGGGAGGGCCGCTACGGAGGCCTCACCCGGCGGGGCGGCCCCGCCGTCGGTGGCGGGGGAGGCAGAGCGGGAGGCGGCCCACGATCCGGCCTGGGACGAGGTCGTCGAGTACCTCGTGGACGAGCCCGGTCTCGCCGAACTCGTCGAGGCACTGATCCGGTCCCGGGTGCGCGCGCCCCAGGCCGGTTTCGAACTCGGCGAGGGCGCATGGCCGGCCGAACTGGCCTGGCCCGCCCACCGGGTCGGTGTCGTACTCGCCCCCGGCCCGGAGGACGAGGCCGACGCAGCAGCCGTCGCGGAGGCGCGGGACCGCGACCGCGCCTATGCGGCAGCGGGCTGGACCGTGCGCACCGCCGCGGAATGGGACGCCGGAGAACTCGCCGCAGCCCTTGCCGGACCCGCGGCAGCAGACGACCGCGCGGCCGTGAACGACGACGAGGAGCAGGACCGATGACCACCACCGGCCCGCCGACCGCGGGCGCGACCCTCCGCCTGCTCGACAAGGCGGACAAGGAAATCGTCAAGCTGGACCGGACGATCGTCGGAGCGGTCTACAAGTTCCAGCACGAGTTCCGGAAGAACCCCGAGTCGCCGGGCTTCGACCTCAAGCAGCTCAAGGGGCACGAGCGGCTGTGGTCGGCGCGTGTCCACCGCGAGTACCGGGCACTGCTGGTACGCCTGAGCGGCAACGACTGGCTGCTGGTCTCGGTCAAGCACCGGGGGCACGTCCACCGCAACCTCGACCGGCTGGCCTACGGCATCAACCAGGTCACCGGCGCGATCGAGTACGTGGACCTCCAAGTCGTGGAGGACGACGTCCTCAGCGGATCAGGAGCCGGAACGCGTCCCGAGTCGGCAGTCCCGCAGGCCGTCCCGCAGGCGACCCCGCCGAGCACGCAGCCCGCCGTCCGACCGGACACCGCGCTGTTCGCCGCCCACACCGCGCGGCAACTGGCCGACCTGGGGGTGGCCGAGCCGCTCATCCCGATCGTCCGCAAGCTGACCACGGACGACGAACTGCTCGGACTCGCCGAGTACGCCCCGCGGCACACGGGTGAGGTGCTGCTGCGGCTGCGCGACGGTGTTCCGTACGAGCAGGTCATGGCGGAGGTGACCACACCGGTGGCCGCCGCAGCCGAGGAAGTGCCCGTCGCTGCACGCGGTGACGACTGGCGAGCCGCGGCCGACCGCTCGCAGGCCGTGGTGATCACCGATGACGAGTCGCTGCGGAGCATCCTCGAAGAAGGCGACTTCGGCCGGTGGAAGGTGTTCCTGCACCCCACCCAGGAAAAGCTGGTGCGACGCACGTACTCCGGGCCGGCCCGGGTGAGCGGCGGCCCCGGAACGGGGAAGACGATCGTCGCACTGCACCGGGTGAAGCATCTGGTGGACCAGCTGCCCCCGGGCCACAACAAGCCGGTCCTCCTCACCACCTTCAACAGGAACCTCGCGGCCGATCTGCGCTCCCGCCTCCTCTCGCTGGGCGGACCGCAGACGCTCGCCCGCGTCGACATCCTGCACGTGGACCAACTGGCGACACGCGTGGTGAGTGAGGCCGACCCGGGAAACACCAAACGCAGAATCGACGACACACAGGCTCTGCGCGAGTGGCGGCAGCTACTGGTCGAAGCCGGGGAGACCCGCTGGGACGCCGAGTTCCTCAGCGACGAGTGGAACCAGGTGATCCTGGGCCAGGCCGTGGCACTGCGCGCCGACTACTTCAAGGCGCGGCGGGCCGGCCGGGGCCGCAGCGTGAGCCGTTCCGACCGGGCCGGGATCTGGCAGCTCGCCGAACGCTTCACCCAGCGGCTCGACGTCAAGGGGTTGCAGACCCACCGCCAAGTCGCCGAACGAGCCGCCCAACTGGAGAGGGCCCGCTGTCACAAGATCGAGGAGCGCCGCCGGCTGGAGGAGGAGCGCGGAGGTCCGGGCAACATCCACGCGGAGTCGGGGACGGGTGCCTGGCTGCGCCACCGCTACCGGCACGTCGTGGTGGACGAGGCCCAGGACCTCGGTGCCGCACACTGGAAGATGCTGCGAGCCATGGTGCCCCAGGAGGCAGACGACATCTTCCTCGTGGGCGACACCCACCAGAGGATCTACGACAACCAGGTCACCCTGGGAAGCCTCGGGATCAACATTCGTGGCCGCTCGGCCAAACTGACCCTCAGCTACCGCACCACCCGCGAGATCCTGGGGGCTGCACTCGGCATCCTCGAAGGAGCCGACTTCGACGACCTCGACGGAAGTACCGATGACCTGGCGGGGTACCGCTCCGTGCTGCACGGCGGGCGTCCCGCACTGCGGGGTGCGAAGAGCTGGGACGAGGAGCTCGACCTCGTGGTGGAGCAGGTGCAGGTGTGGCACGACGTTCCGCGGGAGTCGGTGGCGATCTGCGTGCCGACGAACGACAAGGCCGACGAGGTGGTGGCACGGCTCGCCCGGCGCGGCATCATGGCGACGAAGATCACCGGCGACGGGGCGCGGGCTGCCGAGGGAGTGCACGTCGGCACGATGTACCGCTTCAAGGGGCTGGAATACCGGCGGATGGTCATCGCGGGAGTCTCGGAGGGCCTGGTCCCCCGCTCGGCCGTGGATGTCTGGGAGCGGACCGACAAACTGCGCCACAGGCGTGAACTCCAGCGTGCCCGCTCTCTGCTGTTCGTCGCCGCCACCAGGGCCCGGGACGCGCTCACGATCTCCTGGACCGGAGAACCCAGCAGGTTTCTTCGCCCGCTGGGGGCACGGCGTGGCGGCTGAACGGTCGACTCGTCCTGCGTAGGCCGCGGACGGTACGGCTTCCGGGCGGCATGCGGCCGGGAAGTTCCCCGCAGCACGCTTCCGCCGTCCGCCGGCCCGGTAGCAACGATCTGAGCGGCGTCGCCACCGCGACCGGTCTGCTCAGCCTCCGGACGGCCACCGAGCCCGCCGTCCGGGGAGCACGCCGGCCACGTGGCCCGGACCGGTCCCCGGCGAGGTGGGCGAGGTCGGCCCGTACCTCGCCCCAGTGCAGCGCCCGCCCGCTCCCGGGCCCGCCGTCGCGCAGGGCGAGCTGCTCCCGGTGGGCGGCGACGGCCGCGTGCGGCCCCCGACCGCCGCCGTCCCCGGCTCCCGCAGGCGTCACGTGCCCGTCGTCCCCACCTTGCGTGCGAGGAGCTGGACCTCCTGGAACTGCCGCTGGTCGGTGGGCTCCGGCTCGATCACCGTGCGGGCCGCCTCCACCAGCCCGTGGTCGCGCAGGAGCGCGGCGAGACGGTCGGGGGACCAGCGGTAGGCCGTCACCACCGCGTGGTCGTAGGCCTGCGTCGCGTGGTGGGGACCGTCGGTGGCCGGGAAGCCGATCAGCACGTGACCACCGGGACGCAGGACCCGGGCGATCTCGGCCAGGACACCGGGCACGTCGCGCGGCGGGGTGTGGATGAGGGACCACCGCGAGAGCACCCCGCCCAGCGCGCCGTCCCCGCTCTCCAGCGCGGCCATCGAACCGACTTCGAACCGGGGCCCCGGGTACGCGGCGCGGGCGAGTTCGACCATCACGGGGCGATGGCGTCGTAGGACTCAACAGTGGCGCGCAGGGTCTGGATTCCGGTCACCCGCAGACCGTAGCGGGAAGAGAGCACGGACCGTTCGACACCTCGCCACCGGGAAGAACTCCGGCGCCGAGGCCGCAGTGAGCGCGACGAGAAGGCCGGGAAAGCCACTGGACGCGGCCGGTTGGGCGTCGGGGTCCGGCGCCCGGTGGGGGTGCCGAAGCCCCGGCCGTAACGAGGGCGAAGTACCACCGACTCCGTCTCATCAACGGTTCAGGTCGTACTCAGCCGCAGTTCCCGCTACCTTCACGGGAGGGGATGCGGTTCACCTTCCCCTGTTCTCTCGGCTGGGTCCGGACCGGCGGAAGACCTTGCCGGCCCGTCCGGACCCGAGGTCATGGCGAGGCCGCCGCCTCGGGCTTGTCCTGTCACAGCCATGCGGCTGCTCTGGCACTCCGTGCCCCGGCTGCGCGCCGTGGTGCCCGGAGATCACCACGTCCAGGGGGATCTTGCGTATCCGCACCACCGACGCAGCCGTCACCGCCGTGCTCGCTCTCAGCCCTGTCGGCCGCAGCAGCGACAGCGACAGCAGCGCCGAGAGCAAGGGCGACAGCGAACGGAGCAGCGAGCCCGCGGCTCCGAGCAGCGAGTCTGCGGCTTCGAACGACGCGGACGGCAGCGACAGCTCAGAGGCCGACGAGGTCGTTCCGTCCGAGCCCACCGGCGATGCGCGGTCCGCCGTCATCGCAGCCCTGAGAGACGTCGACCCCGCACTCGTCCAGGACGAGGACAAGGTCATCGAGGAGGCGCGCTACCCGTGTGGGAACCTCGACGGCGGTGACTCGGGCGCGTCGGACAGTGCGCCGGAGCTGTTCACCTGAGACGGCATCATGCTGACCGAGGGCGACGCACGGCACGCCGCCGTACGGGCCGGTGTCGGGCTCCGGTGGCGGGCGGTCGCCGGTGGCTGCCCGAACAGGGATGCCTCGCGCGGGTGCCGTCGGCCACGGGGTCTCCGCTGACGGGGCTGAGGGCGCCGCTCATCGGTGTTGACCTTCAGGTTGGTCGAAGCTCGATGATGGCGCGATGCCGAATGATGATCTGATGCCGATCGGGCATTTTGCTCGACGCAGCGGCCTGACCTCCAGCGCGCTGCGGTTCTACGCTGATACCGGGCTGCTGCCCCCTGCCGAGGTCGACCCGGACTCGGGTTACCGCTACTACCACGCCGACCAGGTGGCTCGGGCAGTCGTGCTGCGTCAGCTCCGCGAGATCGCCATGCCCCTCTCCGGTGTCGAGGCCGTACTGGACTCCGGGGCCGAGGCCGCGTCCCGGCTGCTCGACGACCATGTCGCGAAGGTCGTGGGGGACGCGGCAGCGGCACAGCGGACGGCTGCCGTGCTCAAGCCCCTCCTCGGCGACGTGCCAGGCCTTTTGATCACGGCGCTGAAGGGCCCCGTGCTCGCGGACGCGGTCGAGCAGGTGCTGACCGCGACCGCCCACGAACCGGGGGCGCCGGTCCTCGCCGGCCTGCGCATCGAGGCGAGTCGCGAGGCGGTCACCCTGACCGCCACCGATCGCTATCGGCTCTCCACCCGGACCCTGGTGCCGGCTGAACCACCGGGGCGGGCGTGGGCCGGCACAGCCGACGGCGACGACCTGCGGGCCGCGGCCGCGGACATCCGTCGCAGCGCGCTGGTCCGGGTCGAGGCGGTGCCGCACGGAATCCGGTTCCGCGGGGCCGACCGGGAGGACCAGTTCTGTCGGCTGCTGCCCGAGGAGTTCCCCGAGTACCGACTGGCGCTCGCGTCACTGGGCGAGGCAACGACCCGCGTAACGGTTGCGAAGGATCTGCTCCTGCGAGTCCTGGAGGAACTTCCCGGCGCGTGGATCGGGCTGCGCATCGGGGACAACACGGTGAACGTCGTGCCAACGGCTGACGGGCGCCCTGCCGGTTCCCTGCGGGCCACCGTGACGGGGCGAGCCCTCCGGATCGGATTCGGACTGACCACGCTCTATCCCGCTATCAGCACCGCGATCGGCCCCGACGTCGTGCTCGACCTGCGGGGACACGACAAGCCCGTCACGGTCCGCTCCGCCGACCGCGGTGACCTGACCACTCTGGCGATGCCCGTCAAAGCCGAACACCCCGCCTGATACAGACGAAGAGGAACACGCCCCATGCCTTCCGCGCCCGCCAGCCCCGACGCGATCATGGCCGCCATCGGGAAGGCCGTCACCGAAGGCCGAGCCGGTGAGACCGCTTCCGCCCGGCGAAGCCTTCTGAACCTGTGGTCCGCGATCGGCGTCACCGGCGATCCGCTGCACCGCTGCTCCCTGGCACACTACCTGGCAGATCTTCACGAAGACCCGGCCCAGGCCCTGGCCTGGGACATCCGGGCTCTGGACGCCGCCGACGCCGTGACCGAGGAACGAGTCCAGGAGCACCACGCGGGCGTCCATATCGTCAGCTTCTTCCCGTCCCTGCACCTCAACCTCGCCGACGACTATCGCCGGCTCGGCTCCTTCGAGACCGCAGCCGAGCATATCGACGCTGCCCGGGCGCACGTTCCCCAGCTTCCTCAGGGCCCCTACGGTGACCTTCTTCGGGGCGCGGTCCGGGAGGTCGCCGAGGCCATCGACCGACGGGACCGCGCCCCGCGGGCCTCTGCGCCCAGTTCCGTCTCGTAGCGCCGCGGTGCACCCCTCACCGTGGTGGGACCGTCCCGTCCTCTCGTCCCGCCCCGCGAGCGGTGGCCGATCAGGCGAGGCAGATCCCTGCTCCGGCAGGCGGGGGCCGACTCCGCGAGCGCGTTCGAAGTCACCGGCATGATGCCCCACGACGTCTCCCCGGCCCGGCTGCGCTGCAGGGAACCGGCCGAAGACCGCCCAGGAGCCACCCGCGCTCTGAACAGGTCCTCAGGCGCAGCCGTCGTCGCAGAAGACTTCGCCTTCCCACGCCTCCTTGCCCTCCATGAGGGCGAAGCCGGCGATGACGAACCCGGCGACCGGGTCGAGCCAGGTCCAGCCGAAGAAGGCGAACGCGAGCAGTCCGAGGAAGGTGGACACGCTCAGCCATGCGCACAGCTTGGTCTCGGCGGCGTCCGCGATGACCAGGCGCGAGTTCATCTCCTGGCCGGCCTTGCGCTTGGCCCGTGCCAGCCACGGCATGACCACGAGGGAGACACCGGTCAGCAGGATGCCGACCAGTGAGGTGTCGGGTTTCTCGCCGCTGAGAAGGTCGCGGACGCCTTCGACGGTGACGTAGGCGGCGAGCGCGAAGAAGGTGACGGCGATGAACTTCAGCGCCTTGCGCTCCTTGGCCTCGTCCGGCTCGCCGCCTTTGATCTCCGCCAGCAGACGCACCAGGACCACGGCTGCGGCGGCCACCTCGATGCCGGAGTCGACGCCGAACCCGATCAGTGAGACCGCCCCGGCGATGGTGCCTGCCGAGACGGCGATGACCCCTTCGACGACGTTGTAGCCGATGGTGAACTGCGCGTACCGCACGGCGCGGTGCGTGGCCGGTCCGGTGGCGTCGGGGACAGCGGCGCGGGCGGTGCTCATCGGGCGGGCTCCTGGGCTGCGGGGGCGGCGGTTCCGTAGGTGGGACACAGGTCGACGGCCTCACCGGTCGCGGCGAGCAGGTGTTCGGCGGAGGCCAGCAGGTCCAGCAGTTCGGGGCGGGCCAGTGCGTGCAGGGTGGCCCGCCCCTGCGGGCGGGAGGTGATCAGGCCGCAGTCGCGCAGGCAGGCCAGGTGTGCCGAGACCGTGGACTGCGCCAGGCCCAGGCACGCGACCAGATCGGTCACCCGCGCCTCGCCCCGGGCGAGGCGCCGCAGGATCACCAGGCGGGCCGGGTCGCCGAGCGAGCGGAACAGGGCGACGGCCGCCGAGGGCGCGCCGCAGGGAGGGGAGGCCGACGGTGCGGACTCCGCAGGAATAATCGTCATATAGCGATGATAGCCACATCTGACGATGCCACTCCTTTCGGGGGCGTGCCGGTGATCCGGGGTGGGGCCGGGAGGGCGCCGGTCGACGGCGGAGGACGCGCCGGGCACGGCCTTGAGTGCCTCGTCGTCGCCGGTGTCCGGTCCGCGCTTTCGGACGTGCACCAGAAGGCGACCGAAGCCCTGTGCCGTTCCTGGACGCACTCGGGGACGCCCTGCTACTGGTAGCCGAGCCCGACCGACACGATGCGTCGCAGCGAGGCGAGGGCGGCGGGCACGACGGGCCCCGGCCACCGTTCGGCGAGCCGTTCCAGCTCGTCCACCAGGTCGCCGATCTCGCTCGCGCAGTGGCCCGCGATGGTGCGGCCGTCGATCCGTGACTCCCGGGCCGCCTTCGACAGGCGCGCACCGCCGCAGTCCGGGCAGGTCCGCTCGGTGACGACGCGCTCGGTGGCCTTGCGCTCCTTGTCCTTGAGCGCCTCCAGGCCCGGCCGGACGGACCGCCGCGTGATCCGGGGGACCACGCCTTCGTCGTCGTTGACGGCGACGTTGTTGGTCGGCGTAGCGCGAGAACAGCACGCGGAGGACCGGGTTGACCTCGGTCATCGTGACCACCGTCGAGCGGGTGCCGCCGCCCACCGGTTTCTGGTCCACGACGCTCGCGGGGGCCAGGTTCTCGATCAGGCCGAACTCGGGGCGCTCGTGGCGGGGCAGCCGGTTGCGGATGGACGCGGGGAACACCTCGTTGAGTTGCCGCTGCGACTCCACCGCGATCGTGCCGAACACGAGCGAGGACCTGCCCGACCCGGAAACGCCGGTGACCACGGGCAGGAGACCCCGTCCCGCCGTGTCACCACTGTCTCACCCGCGGTGCCGGACGGGGGTGCCACCGCGGCACGCGCGGCGGGGCGGGGGCGGTCGAGGCAGGTCAGGCCGGCCGCCAGATCCGGGCGAGCGCGGTCGCGGTGAGGGTCTCGCTCGGGCCTCCCTGCCCCATGAGGCGGCCGTCGTGGAGCAGGAGGCAGAAGTCCGCCGCGCGTGCCGCCTCCAGGTCGTGCGTGGCCTGGACGACGGTGACGCCGTCGGCGGGGAGGGCCGCCAGCAGGGACCTGATGCGTTCCCTCGCCTCCGGGTCGAGTCCCGTGGTCGGCTCGTCCAGGAGGAGCAGGTCGGACTGCTGGGCCAGGCCCTGCGCGATCAGCGTGCGCTGGCGCTGCCCTCCGGACAGTTCCCCGAGCTGGCGGGCGGCGAGGTCACCGATGCCGAGTCGGTCGAGTGCGCCGTCCACCGTCGCGTGATCCTGCCGGGTCAACCGCCGCCACGGCCCCCGCTCGCTCCAGCGCCCCATCTCCACGGTCTGCCGCACGGTCAGCGGAAGGGCGTCGCCGAGGGCTCCGCGCTGCGGCACGAAGGCAGGCGGTGGCCCTCCCCGCTGTACGAGCTCTCCCGATGTCGGCCGGATCACACCGGCCAGGACGCCGAGGAGCGTGGACTTTCCGCTGCCGTTCGGTCCGACGAGCGCCGTCGTGGCCAACCCCGGTATCCGAAAGGTGAGGTCGTGCAGGACGGGGCGGCCCGGATACCCGGCGCACAGGTCGGTGGCGTGCAGGTGGGGTGCCCGCTCGGGCGCGGGCGGTGACAGGGGGGAGGGTGTATTGAACATGATTTTCATTGTAGGGTCCCGGTATGGAGTGGTTGACGGCCCCGTTCGAGGCGGCCTTCGTGCAGCGAGCCCTGTGGGGCGGATTCCTGGTGTCCGCGATCTGCGCGCTCGCCGGGACCTGGGTGGTGCTCAGGGGCATGGCCTTCCTCGGCGACGCCATGTCCCACGGGCTGCTGCCGGGGGTGGCCCTGGCCTCGCTGCTCGGGGGCAATCTGCTCGTGGGGGCGGCGCTGAGCACCGCGGTCATGACCGCGGGGGTCACGGTGCTGGGGCGGAGTCCGCGGCTCTCCCAGGACACCGGGATCGGCCTGCTCTTCGTCGGCATGCTCTCCCTCGGCGTGATCATCGTGTCGCGCGCGCAGTCGTTCGCGGTGGACCTGACGGGTTTCCTCTTCGGTGACCTCCTCGCCGTCCGCCCGCAGGACCTGAGCCTGCTCGCCGGGGCGCTGCTGGTGGCCTCCGCCGTCTCGCTGCTCGGTCATCGGGCCTTCCTCGCCCTGGCGTTCGATCCCCGCAAGGCCCGGACCCTCGGCCTGCGGCCGCGCCTCGCGCACGCCGTGCTCCTGGGGCTGCTGGGCCTCGCGATCGTCGCCTCGTTCCACATCGTGGGAACGCTGCTCGTCCTCGGCCTGCTCATCGCCCCGCCGGCGGCGGCGCTGCCGTGGGCGCGCAGCGTCCGCGGGGTGATGCTGCGCGCGGCGCTCCTCGGTGCTGCGGCCGTGTTCGGCGGGCTGCTGCTGTCCTGGCACCTCGGCACCGCCGCCGGAGCGACCGTCTCGGCGCTCGCGGTGGGCCTGTTCTTCCTCTCCCACGCGGGTTCCGGGCTTCGGCACCGGCGCACCCGCGCCGCCGTCGCGCGCCCCCGAAGTCGACCGAGAGAAACTTGAGGCAATTGTCGTGACCGTCAGAAAGAACGTTACTGCGCGGCCTTCGGCCGCCCTGGTGCTCACCGCGCTGCTCGCCGCGGGCTGTGCGGGGGAGCAGACCAACACAGCCGCAGACCAGGCGAGTTCCCCGGCCGCCACGCCGCACGGGTACGTGGAGGGAGCGCAGGAGTCCGCCGAGCCGCAGTCCCGTCTGCTCCTCAACGATCCGGACAGCGGAGAGAGCCGGGTGCTCGACCTGATCAGCGGCGAGACGCACGAGACGGCACGGGTGGAAGGCGCCGTCCGGCTGACCACGGACGGCCGGTTCGGCTACCTCGGGACGGAGCGGTCCACCCACGTCCTCGACGGCGGCGCCTGGACCGTGGACCACGGCGATCACGTCCACTACTACCGCGCGGCGATACGCGACCTCGGGGAGCTCCCGGCGGGCCCGGGCGCCCGCGTCCGCAGCGACGCTGCCGTCACCGCGGTGACGGACACCGAAGGCCGGGCCGTGCTCCACGACCGCGCCGCACTGGAGGAGGGCGAACCCGGCTCTCCGGGGAAGATACCGGGGACGCACGCCGGAACCGTCATCCCGTACGCGGAGCACCTGCTGACCCTCGCGGAGGAGGACGGCGCGACGAGACTCGCGGTGCTCGACCGCGAGGGTCGGCCCGTCGCAGCGCCGCAGGCGGAGTGCGAGGAACCGCGGGGCGACGCCGTCACCCGCCGCGGCGCGGTGCTGGGCTGCGCCGACGGAGCCCTGCTGGTCGGCGCACAGGACGGCGCCTTCACCGCCGAGAAGATCCCCTACGGCGAGAAGGTCCCGGCGGAGCAACGGGCCGCCGGTTTCCAGCAGCGGCCCGGCAGCGACACCCTCACCGCGGCGGCCGGGGAGGACGCCGTATGGGTCCTGGACGTCACGGCGCGGACCTGGACCCGCGTGGAGACCGGACCCGTCGTCGCCGCCAACACGGCCGGCGAAGGCTCCCCGCTGCTCGTCCTGGAGACCGACGGCGCGCTGCACGGCTACGACGTCGCCGACGGGAGGGAGACCGCCCGCACTGATCCGCTCCTGACCGGGGAGCACCGGCCGGGCGCCGACGGAGGCGGACCCGTGATCGAGGTCGACCGCAGCCGGGCCTACGTGAACGACCCCGACGGCAGACGTGTCCACGAGATCGACTACGACGACGGCCTGCGCGTCGCCCGTTCCTTCGACCTCGACATCGAGCCGCACCTGATGGCGGAGACCGGCCGATGAGGAAGACGCACACGGGAACGACGCGGCACACCCGAGGGGCGGGGGCGCGGCGCGGCCTGCCGGCGCTCCTGCTCGCCCTGGTCACGCTCACCGCCGCCACCGCCTGCGCCACCGGGGGCACCCCGCCCCGGATCGTGGTCACGACCAACATCCTCGGCGACCTCACACGGCAGGTCGTCGGTGACGAGGCCGAGGTCACCGTGCTGATGAAGCCCAACGCCGATCCGCACTCCTTCGGCCTGTCGGCGGTCCAGGCGGCCGAACTGGAACGCGCGGACCTGGTGGTCTACAACGGCCTGGGCCTGGAGGAGAACGTGCTCCGGCACGTGGAGGCCGCCCACGAGTCCGGGGTGCCCACCTTCGGGGCCGCCGAGGCCGTCGACCCGCTCACCTTCCGGGCGAGCGGCGACGGCGGTCCCCAGGACGAGGCGGGGCAGCCCGACCCGCACTTCTGGACCGATCCGGACCGGGTGCGCACCGCGACCGGCCTGATAGCGGACCACGTGAGCGCACACGTCGGCGGTGTGGACGACGCCGCGATACGGGCCAACGCCGACCGCTACGCGCAGCGCCTGACGGACCTCGCCGCCTGGATGGAGGACTCCTTCGACCGCATCCCCGAGGACAGGCGCGCCCTGGTGACCAACCACCACGTCTTCGGCTACCTCGCCGAGCGGTTCGGATTCCGGGTGCTCGGAGCGGTCATCCCGAGCGGTACCACCCTCGCCTCGCCCAGCTCCTCCGATCTGCGCGCGCTCACCCGGGTGATGGAGGACGCCGGGGTGCGCGCCGTGTTCGCCGACTCCTCTCAGCCCGAACGGCTCGCGGAGGTGCTCCGCACGGAGGTGGGCGGCCACGTCGAGGTCGTCGCCCTCCACTCGGAGTCGCTGACCGCCGAGGGCGGGGGAGCCGACACCTACCTGCGGATGATGCGCGCCAACACCACCGCCATGACCGAGGCGCTCACCGACGGCCCACCCGGCGGCTGACAGCCGTCCCTCCCCGAAACTCGCCTCCGTCGCCCCCCGCTCCCTCGTCCCTCTCGACTCCGACCCCCGCCCCCGACCCCCGATGCCCGCCCACGGACGCCTGCCGGCCCGGCGGGCACGTCCGCCCCTCCCGCGCCGCCACGGCGCAACCCGGAAAGGAACACCACAGTGAACACCTCCCTACGCAGGAGAGCCCTCACGGGGACCGCACTCGCCCTGGCGGTCGCCACGGTCCTGACCGCCTGCGGGGCGGAGGACTCCTCGTCCTCCGACTCCCGGCCCGAGGACGCGTCCGGCGCCACGCCCGCCGCGGCGGTCCAGGACCCCCTCGTCGCCACCTTCGACGGAGGCCTCTACATCCTGGACGGCGAGACCCTCGAACTCACCGAGGAGATCGACCTGCCCGGCTTCAACCGGGTCAACCCCGCGGGCGACGAGGAGCACGTCGTCGTCTCCACCGACAGCGGCTTCCGATTCCTGAACGCCGCGGAGCGGACCTTCACCGACATCGAGTACAAGGGCGCCAAGCCCGGCCACGTCGTGCGGCACGCGGGCAGGACCGCGCTCTTCACCGACGGCACCGGACAGGTCGACGTCTTCGACCCCGCGGAGCTGGGCGGCGGAGAGAAGCCCGAGGGCCGCACCTACACCTCCGACGAGCCGCACCACGGCGTCGCCGTCGAGCTGGAGAACGGCGAACTCCTCAGCACCCTCGGCACCGAGGAGGAGCGCACCGGCGCGCTGGTGCTGGACGAGAACGACGAGGAGATCAAGCGCAGCGAGAACTGCCCCGGAGTCCACGGCGAAGCCGCCGCCGAAGGCGGAGCCGTCGCGGTGGGGTGCGAGGACGGCGTCCTGATCTACAAGGACGGCGACTTCACGAAGGTCGAGGCCCCCGACGCCTACGGCCGGATCGGAAACCAGGCGGGCAGCAACGCCTCCCCGATCCTCCTGGGTGACTACAAGACCGACCCCGACGCCGAACTGGAGCGTCCGACCCGGGTGTCCCTCATCGACACCGGGACGGCCGAACTGCGGCTGGCCGACCTGGACACCAGCTACTCCTTCCGCTCGCTGGGCCGCGGCCCGCACGGGGAGGCGCTCGTCCTCGGCACGAACGGCGTCCTCCACCTCATCGACCCGGAGTCGGGCGAGGTGGAGCAGGAGATCCCGGTCGTGGACGAGTGGCAGGAGCCGCTGGACTGGCAGCAGCCCCGGCCCACCCTCTTCGTCCGCGACCACACCGCCTACGTGTCGGAACCCGGGAAGAGCGCCGTGCACGCCGTCGACCTGGAGTCCGGCGAGAAGACCGCATCGGTGACGCTGCCGAAGAGCACCAACGAGCTGTCGGGCACGGTCGCGGGGCACTGACCCGCAACCGCCCGACGGTCCCGCGTCACGGTGGTTCCGATGCGCCGGAGGCCACCGTGACGCTTCCACCGGCCCGGGGCGCCGCATCAGGGGCGCAGGCCCGCCTGCTTGAGCGCGACGGCGGACAGCGCCGCGACGACCTCCGGGTCGCCGCGGCGCCATGCGTCCGCGAGGCCCCCCGCCGGCGTGGCGACCCTCATCAGGTCGCGCTGTGGTCCGGTGAGGGCGCGCAGGGCGAGCAGGTCGTCGCCCCCGGGGACACCGAGAAGGCGCCGGGTGGTCGCGCTGCGCCGCATCCAGAGCAGGCGCGGGGGAAGCCACAGCACCAGCACGAAGGCGACCGGGAGGACGATCAGGGCCAGGGCGGTCAGGTCGGCCACCTGGGTCACGGTGTCCTGCAACGACTGCCCGGCGTCGGAGAGGCCGGTGCCGGCCTCGGCTGCGGACTGGAAGGGCTTCTTGAGGGAATCCCCCAGCAGCGGTACGTCGGAGGCCGCGTCCCCCACGTTGTTGAGGCCTCGCGTGAGGTCGTCGCCCGCGTTCTCCGCCTGCCGCCCGGGTTCGGCCAGCATCATGATCGCGTCGCGCACGGCCAGCGCGAGTGCCACCGCGGCGACGATCAGGAGCACGGCGATCAGATCCCCGAGCGCCTGCCGGCTCCGGCGTGCTGGGGTCTGGGCGTAGAGGCGCATCGACGTGCTCCTGTTCTGGCGACGGCCCCGATGCGGGCCGGTGCCGGAGAGGAGGTGCCGGACGTCCGCGACAGGGACGGCCGGTTGGCCGGCCGTAGGTGGCACTCCGTTCTTCCACCGGTACCGGGTGCTAAACATGCCCGAATGCGTCTGCCTGCCCCGGTGCCCGTACGGGCACCGGGGCAGGCAGACTGCTCAGGAGGGCGTCAGGGGGAGGCCGGGTGGTCGCGGCCGGGCTCTTCGGCTCTGCCGGCCCGCGCCCGCGGCTACAGGGTGCCGGTCAGGCGGTCGGTGAGCAGCCGGGTGAAGTGCGCCGGGTCGGGCAGGTCGCCTCCTTCTGCGAGCAGCGCGCTGCCGTAGATCAGCTCGGCGGTCTCCGCCAGCGCGGGGTTCTCGGCGTTCGCGTCGTGCGCCGTGCGCAGGGCCGTGACGAGCGGGTGTGCGGGGTTGAGTTCCAGGGTCCGCTTGACCGGGGGGATCTGCTGGCCCATGGCCCGGTACATCTTCTCCAGAGTCGGGGTCACGTCGTGGGCGTCGCCGACGATGCAGGCCGCCGAGGTGGTCAGGCGTGAGGACAGGCGGACCTGCCTGACGTGTGCGGACAACGTCGTGGTCAGCCAGGGCAGCAGGGCGGCGAAGTCCTGCTCGCGCTGGGCCTTCTCGGCGTCGGTCTCCTTCTCGCCGTCGGCCGGGTCGTCGAGGTCGACCTGCCCCTTGGCGATGGACTGCAGACGGTGGCCGTCGAAGGCGGGCACCCGGTCCACCCACACCTCGTCGATGGGGTCGGTGAGGATCAGTACCTCGTAACCCCTGGCGGCGAAGGCCTCCATGTGCGGGGAGTTCTCCACCATCGCGCGGCTCTCGCCGGTCAGGTAGTAGACCGTGTCCTGGCCGTCCTTCATCCGCTCGACGTACTCGCGCAGCGTGGTGGTCTCCTCCGGGTCGTGGGTGGAGGCGGCCGACACCAGCCCCAGCAGGGCCTCGGTGCTGTCCGTGTCCTCGACCAGGCCTTCCTTGAGCGCCCGCCCGAACTGCTCCCACACCTTCGTGTAGCGCTCGGCGTCCTTGGCCTGCATGTCCTTGAGGGCGCCGAGGACCTTCTTGACCAGACGCCGGCGTACACCGTGGATCTGGCGGTCGTGCTGGAGGAGCTCGCGGGAGACGTTCAGCGACAGGTCGCGGGCATCCACGACGCCCTTGACGAAGCGCAGGTAGTGGGGCATGAGCGCTTCGCAGTCCTCCATGATGAACACCCGCTTGACGTACAGCTGCACGCCGCGCTTGGTCTCCTGGGAGAACAGGTCGAAGGGCGCCTGCGAGGGGATGAACAGCAGGGCCTCGTACTCGAAGGTGCCCTCGGCGCGCATGTGGACCGTCTCGGCCGGGGGCAACCAGTCGTGGCTGATCTGCTGGTAGAACTCGTTGTACTCGTCCTCGGTCACCTCGCTGCGTGAACGGGCCCACAGCGCCTTCATCGAGTTGAGCGTGTCGATGTCGCGGGTGGTCCCGCCCTCGGCGTCGGTGCGCTCGGTGGCCATCCGGATCGGCCAGCGGATGAAGTCCGAGTACTGCTTGACGATCTGGCGGATCTTCGCTTCGGAGAGGTAGTCGGCAAGCCCGTCCTCGCTGTCGTCGGGCTTGAGGTGCAGGGTGACCGAGGTGCCCACGGGCAGCCCGTCCACGGCCTCGACGGCGTAGGTGCCCTCGCCGTCGGACTCCCACCGGGTGCCGGAGCCGGTGCCGGCCCGCCGGGTGCGCAGGGTGACCTTGTCGGCGACCATGAACGCCGAGTAGAAGCCGACGCCGAACTGCCCGATCAGGTTCTCGGCGGTGGCGGCGTCCTTGGACTCCTCGATCTTCTCCAGCAGGCCGGCGGTGCCGGACTTGGCGATGGTGCCGATCAGCTCCACGAGATCGTCCCGGGTCATGCCGATCCCGTTGTCACGGACGGTCAGGGTGCGGGCGTCCTCGTCGACCTCCAGCGCGATGTGCAGGTCGGTGCTGCCGGTCTCGGCGAGGCTGGAGTCGGTCAGCGATTCCAGCCGCAGCTTGTCCAAGGCGTCGGAGGCGTTCGAGATCAGCTCGCGCAGGAAGATGTCCTTGTTCGAGTAGATCGAGTGGATCACCAGTCGGAGCAACTGGCGCGTCTCGGCCTGGAATTCCAGCGTCTCGACACTGCTGCTCATATCGTTCTCCTTCTGCGGGTACGTGATCACTTCTGCGAGTACGTCATCAACGGAGTCGGACTCGGGGCGGGGACGGACCGCTGTCCGTCGTCGGCGAGGTGTGAGTGGGCCAGAGCGCACCCGCGTGGTGGTGTGACTCTGCGTGGTGGTGGTCAGTCATCGTCAGCGGGGGTCGTCGTGTGCCGGTCTTCGAGGAACTGCAGATAGTGGACGAGGCCGGTGTGGCGGGCATCGAGGTAGGGACGCATGTCGGTCAGGGGTGCAATGAGCTCTGCGGCGTCGGCGGCACCCAGAGCGGCATGCAGGGCGGCCTGGGCTGAGCGCGCTTCGGGCGCGAGGTGGGCGAGTGCGACGATCTGTCCGGCGCGGCGGCGCAGTTCGGCGGCGTTGGCGCGGGCCCAGCCGGCGGTGGCGCGTTCCGCGGCCCTGGCCTGACGGGTGGCCGTCACGCGCTGCTCGCCGGTGGCGCCGACGGCGCCGGGGCGGCCGCGCAGGTAGCGCCGTTCGGCGGCCTGGCGGCTGGCGACGCCGAGGGGGCCGGCGAGGTCGGCCCAGCTGGCGCCCGCGTCACGGGCGGTCTCGATCAGCCCGGTCTCCCAGCCGGCGAGCTGCTCGCGCACCTGCCGCAGCAGCTTCAGGGAGGCCAGCGCCTGCTCGGGGCCGGGAGCAGCGGCGTCGGAGGTCTCGTGCCGGGCACCGCGCAGCGCGTCGTCCACGGCAGCCAAGGCCCCCGCGGCGGCGAGGAAGGACCCGGGGGTGCGTGCGTCGGTGCGAGCCGTGGACGGCCGGTCGGCTGCGGTCACGAGCACCTCCCCCAGAGGGTCATCAGGGCGACGACATGCAGCATGTCATCCGTCGGATGACATGCTGCATGTCGTCGGTGCAGCGCGTCGGCCGTCACCCGAATCTGCTGGAGGTGTGGCCAAGGCGTCGGAGTGCGGCCTCCGGACGCCGGGCGGATCATCGCCGGTCGCGTTCGTGCCAGGTTCCGAGGGCCGGCGGGGGCACTCAGCTGCCGGGGCCGGTCGGCCGCCGCTCCAGACGGGCGCGGAGCGCCGTCGCCCGAGGATCGGTGAAGGCGGCCAGGAGCGAAGCGGCCTCGGCCCGGTGCACCCTGGCCGCCCCCGGGTCCACGGGGAGTACCGCCTCCGCCAAGTGGGCGAGTTCGACGGCCAGTTCCCACGCGTCCCCCAGGTCGCGCTGCGCCGACACCGCACGGCGGTGGAAGGCGGGGGCTTCGTCGCGGCGTTCCAGCGCCGCGTAGGTGCGCCCGGTGCCGCGCCAGGCCAGGGCCTCCCGGCCGCGGTCGCCCAACCGGCGGTGGAGCATCGCCGACCGCTGGTAGGAGGCCAGCGCGTCGCCGTACTCCCCGCAGGCACGCTGGACGTCCCCGAGGGTGAGCAGCCAGAGGCCCTCCAGGCCGTGGTTGCGCAGGTTCAGCGCGAGGACGAGAGCCTCGTCGACGGCCTCGCGGGCGGCGTCGGGCCTCCCCTGTTCGAGCCGGAGCACCGCGGTGATCCACAGGATGTTGCCGATGCTCTGCTGGTCGCCCAGGGCGCGGTGGGCACCGAGCGCCTCCTCGGCGGCGGCGGAGGCCCGCTCCAGCCGACCCGCCTCCAGGTGGGCTCCGGAGAGGTTGGACAGGGCGGAGGCTGCCCAGCGTTCGACACCCGCACCCCGGAAGACCTCGATGGACCGGGCGAAGTACGCGGCAGCGGTGTCGAGTCGGCGTGCGCGGACATGGATCAGGCCGAGCAGGTTGCGGGTGTGCGCCTCCTCCACCGGGTCGCCCTCGGAAAGGGCGAGCGCGCGGTCCAGGCAGTCCACCGCCCGATCCAGCCGGTTCACGGAGCGGTGGGACATGCCGAGCTGGTTGAGCAGCAGCCGCTGCCCGGCGGGGTCCTCGCACCGCTTGGCGGAGTCCAGACCCACGGGCCCGAAGTCCAGCCAGTCCGCGAACGCCGCCGACGCCGAGAGCGCGCTCCACAGGACCGCGGTCAACTGCCAGGCGCGCCGGTGCAACCCGGCGGCCGCGGCGGCCCGTACGAGTCGGGGGAACGCCGCACGTTCGCGCTCCGCCCAGTCCGCGGCGGAGTCGTAGTCGGTGAACGGCAGGGGAGGCAGCCGGGTCGACGCATCGGCCAGTGCCAGGCGGTCCTCACCGGGCTGGAGCCAGGCCTGCGCGGCGTCCGCGGTGTGCAGGTACCAGTCGAGCAAGCGCCCGAGAGCTTCGCCGCGCCGCTCGGCCGGCTCCTCGCCGTTGGCCTGGTCGGCGGCGTAGGCGCGTAGCAGGTCGTGGAACTGGTAGCGGTCCGGGCCGTGCTGCTCCAGCAGATGCGCGCCCACGAGGTCGTCGAGCAGTTGCCGGGTGCGGTTGAGCGGCAGGTCCGCGAGCGCGGCTGCGGTGTGCAGCCCGAACTCCGGGCCGGGGTGGAGACCCAGGAGCCGGAACAGGCGCCCGCAATGCGCAGGCAGCGCCCGATAGGACCAGGCGAAGACGGTACGGACCGCTTCGGCCTCCTCTCCGCTTCCGGTGCTCAGCGCGTCCCACAGTGCGGACTCGTCGCGCAGGTCGGCGAGGAGCTCGTCGAGGTGCAGGTGCGGCCGGCCGGCGGCGCGCTCGGCGGCGATCCGCAGGGCCAGCGGCAGACGTGCGCACAGTCTCGCCAACTCGGTGAGCTTGGCGGGGTCGTCCTCCGGGCGGTAGTCCCGGGTCACGGCCCGCAGGAGCGCCACGGCCTCCGCCTCGGGGAGGGTCCCCAGGGTGATCCGGCGCGCCCCGTCGCGCACGGCAAGCCCGGACAGGCGGTCCCGGCTCGTCACGACGACCAGGCTGTCGCCGGTGCCTGGGAGCAGCGGACGTACCTGACCTGCCGAGGCCGCGTTGTCGAGCAGGACGAGCATCCGCCGGCCGGCGAGCAGCGAACGGTAGAGCGCCGCGGCGGCGTCCACGTCCTGCGGCACATCGCCCGGCGCCACGCCCAGTGCGCGGAGGAAGCGGCGCAGCGCCTCGCCGGCGGTGACCGGTTCCCCCGGGTCGTAGCCGCGCAGGTTGACGAACAACTGGCCGTCCGGGAAGCGTTCCGCGACCTGGTGGGCCCAGTGCAGAACGAGGGAGGTCTTGCCCGCACCGGCCGTTCCGGCCACGACGTGCACGGAGAAGACGACCCGCTCGCCGTCCCTGCCGCCCAGGACCGCGTTCAGTTCCCCCAACTCGCGTGTCCGGTTGACGAACGCGTGTGTGTCGGCCGGGAGTTGCCGGGGCCCGACGACCGCACGCCCCGATGCCTCCGGGCCCCGATGGAAGTGGATGTCGCCGCTGACGCTGCCGGCCTGCACCACGTCGCGTGAGGTGCCGGAGAGATCGTTCGAGGAGTTCTCGGGGCGCCGCGGGGGGTCTGCTGGTTGTCCGATGGGTGCGTCCCTTCCGGGTCAGGCCGCCGGAGGCGGCGGCAGCGGTGCGACGGAGTGCCGGAAGTAGCTCCCGATGTCCTCGGCTGCCGCGTATGCCTGCCGCAGGTACGCCGTCCACGGCTCCACGACGGTGGGCTCGGCGTAGCGGACCGCGCCGTCCGGCACACCGGCCGGGGTGTACTGCACGTGGAAGAGCACCCGGTCGTCCTGGACCGTCAACTCGGGCAGCAGCCCGTCGTGCTCGTCCCGGGCGACCGCCTCGGCCGGCAGGACCCGGACGCGTTCCCCGAACTCCGCACTGAGTCGCAGCGCGTGCAACTCCCACTGGACGTAAGGGGTCAGCGGCTCCTGGACCACGCGTACGCGGTGGAACACCGCACCCCGGGCCTCCTCCTCGGCCTGGACCCGGCGCAGCCCCTCGCGGTTCTCCCCGAGCGCGCGCAACGCCGCATCCCAGTCACCGCGCCGCAGCGCCTCCCGGGACGGATTGCCGAACTCCTCAAAGTGCTGGCGGCGTTCGAGCTTCCATGACGAGCCGTCGCGAATACGGACGTCCCGTGCGCGGAAGTCCCGGAGGTACTCGTCGTTGCCGAGCCGTCGACCGAGAGACGGAGGAAGCGCGGGAGCACGGAGGTCAAGCATCGGGAATGTCCGGCTTCGCCGCGCTCAGCATGCATCCGGGAATGACGACGAGGCGTTCGTCGCCCGCGAGAGTGACGCCCGCCGGTAACGACGGGCCGTAGTGCTCGGTCAGATCACGACCGATCACCGCGATGTCGCCGTTGCTGAGCTGCCATATGTCCGGACACTGCTCCCTGCCCTGAGAATTGCCCGACTCCCTCGCCGACTTGCCCAGCCGTTTGATGAACAGGGCCGTCGGGTCGGCCTCCCAGGCACGGGCCACGGTCTGCCACCTCCAGGTTCGGTGTTGCCCTCACGTGTCCCACGTCACAGTGGGTCACGGTGACGATACCGTGCGGCACCCACCCCGGGGAGGCGCGGAACGAGACGTTTCCCGGGAGCGGCGACGCGGTGGAGAGTGCCATTTCGGGCGCCGACGGCGTGCCGCGGTCCGCCCCGCCGGGGAAGGGAGGCGGTCTGTGGTGCGCTGCGGTGCCGGTGAGGTGCGGACCTTCGGGCGTCGGCCCGTCCGGGCCGGCGAGCAGTCCCGGTGCGACGTGGGCCGAAACCGGACGGTCGGGGGAGCGCGGCCCTCACCCGTTCGGAGGACGCGCCACGACGCTGGGAGGGTCGCACCCGGCCGCGGGCTCGCGGCAGTGTTTCCTCGCCCACGCGAAGGTGAACGGACGCGGAGACGGACGTGGATGTGGTGGTGGGGCGTCGGGGCACCGGGCCGGGGCCGCGCCGGTGTTCCGAGCGGCCCGCGCGGGCGGTGGCAGCAGGTTCAGCGCGGCTTCGGAGGAACTGCGGGCGGGCAAGGGTGCCCAGCGGCAGCAGTCCGGCCAGGAACGAGGCGGTCGGATGCCGTTCGCCCGGAGGGCCGACCCGTCCACCCGTGTGGACACCGGTACGGCACCCGGCGCAGACGGGAGCACGGTGAACGGCCCAGGCGCCGGTACGCGAAGCGCTACGACTTCATCCGAGGACGCTCCCGGGACTCGATGCGCCTCCTAACGTGGAAGCTTCGGGAGGAACGGCGATGTGGGGGTGGGTCGGCGTGGATCCGATATCGGTGGCGCTGCTCGCCGCCCTCGCGGGAGGAGCCGGAGGCGAAGCGGGACGGCAGGCGTGGGTGGGACTCAGCGCACTCGTACGGCTGCCGTTCCGTCGAGGCCAGGAGGACCCCGACGCGGCACCCGGGGCGAGTTCGGGAGCCGCGGAGCTGACCGGACTGGCCGAGGACCCCGCGAACCCGGACCGGGCGCATGACCTCAGCACCGCCCTGGCCGTACGCGCCGCAGCGGACGCGGACTTCCACCACGGATTGCGGCGATGGCACGCGCAGGCAGCGAAGATCGCCACCGGCGAGGGCCAGGTGCACAACACCGTCAGCGGCGGAACCCAGAGCGGACCGATTCTGCAGGGCCGCGACTTCTCCGGCATCACCTTCTCCGCACCGCACCCTTCCGAGCCCCCGACGTCGCGTGGCCCGGGGCCGGACCGCGGACCGGGGTCGGGCTGAACCGCGCAGCTCCGCGGCCGGAGGGCGCGGAACACCCGCCGTGCGCCGCCGGACCACGTCGGCCGGCCCCGAAGGGGCGGCGAGCTGAACCGCCCCGGGGAGCCGGACAGCGGGAGGCTGTCACCGGCGCCCGACTGCCCCTGCTCGGTCCACGTTTCGCCGGGGACCGCGAAGCGTCAGGACAGCGACGAGGGCCTTCTGGGCGCGGGCACGATCTGCAGCAACTCCCACAGTGGGCGGGCTTCAGCCGCCCACTCTCCCAGCAGCCGACGGTCGACCAGGTGCAGCCGCTGACTCCGCGCGAAGTCCGACGCCGGTTTGCTGAACCGCCCGTTCGTGACGAGGACGACGACATCCCCGCGGTGCACGGGCCGCCCGGTTCCGTTGAGTACCTGAAGGTCCGGGCTGCCCACCGCGGCACCTGCCGATCCCGCCCGGCGGTGCTTGCACTGGATGACCCAGCGCCGTCCGAACGGGTCCGTGGCCTTGACGTCGGCACCGGCGTCTCCCGCTCCGCCGACCTGCACTGCGTCCCGGCAGCCGTCGCGAAGCATCAGATCCCGTACGGCGTGCTCGAACTCGCTGTGGTGCAGCGCGTCGAGCCGGTCCAAGCAGTACCGGAGGGTGCGCATCGCGGCCTGCCGCCGCTCGGCTCGGCGCACCTTCCACGCCCACCATCCGCCTGCCGTGCAGAGGGCGAGGAGCAGTGCCGGCGGCAGCAGCCACAGGTGCGAGGCGAGCCACTGCAGGGCGAACCACGCGAGAGCGAGAGCGCCGAACACACGCATCAGCGTGTCCTCGCGCCGCCGCGCCGCGCGGGACTTCCGCCGTCCGGCCTTCCGGCGGCGGAGTGTCGCCGGGCGGGCCGTTGCCGGACGGGTCGCGCGTGAACGGCACCCCGCCGGGCGAGGACGTCTCCGAGGAGCCGGCCGGCGGCTCACCGGCTGCTCCGGTCCCAGGGAATCGGGTACGAGACCGTCGGCGACGGCGCTGGTCCGGATTCGCGCCACTTCGGCCAGGTGATCGGGTAGACCACGTTCGTGGCGGTCGTCTCGCCCATGCTCTTCCTCTCGGCGGAGCCGTCCCCGCGCGCGGCCTCCTCGTCCGCGGAGCCGCCCGCACCCGTCACGACCAGGACGAGGAGGGCGCATCCCGCCCAGAAGCCACCCCCGCTCTGCGGGGCGTCGCCCGATCCCCGGCGCCAGTACCCGGGGACCCAGCTCCCCGCCCGTTCGTGTCCTCGTACCCATTCCATCCGCGTGCCCTCCCGATCGGTGTCGGACCTCGACAAGGACAGATGCTCGCACAGCGCACTGACAAGGGGTGAGGAGTGCGATGCTTAGAGTGATGGCCGCCCCTGGGGCGCCCCTCGCACCGGGTGGTGCGGGGCGTCAAGCGAACAGCGGCTCCAGCAGCTCGTCACCCGCGAGGATTCGCCACGCGGGAACCCGTACGGAGCGGGCGACCGGACCGGCCTCCGCCCCTCGACCGCCGGAGGCCAAACCGGGCAGCAGGTCCCCCCGTGCGTGTGCCAATCGGAGATGCCGTGCCGGTTCACCGTCGGGAGAGGGGCCGGTATCGATCAGTACCGCCGTGTTGCCGCCGCCCTCGGTGAACAGCAGGTCCACGGTGTGCCCGCCGACCACCGGCGCGCGTTCCAGCTCGGTGACGCCGCGCTCGGCGAGGTACCGCTGGAGTCGATCGGTCAGTTCCTCCCGGAGTCCGGGCCCCGCCCCCGGTGCTCCTGGCACATGAGGGCCGGTCCCCGGAGGGTTCGGCCCCCGTCCGTCGGCCGACAGCGGAGCCGAGCGATCTGCGAGGAGCGAGGGCAGCCCGCTCTGTTCCTGCCAGAAGGCGCTTCCGCCCACGGTGATGAGCTGCGACTTGGCGCGGGTGACCGCCACGTTCCACAGGTTGACCTGGCCGGCGACCCAGTGAGTCGTCCTCGGCGGGGTGTTCCGCGTGGCCACCGGACTGAGCACCATGACGTCCCGCTGGCCGCCCTGGAAGGCGTGCACGGTCCCGACCCGCACGCGGTCCTCGTCCCGCCACAGGCGGGCCAGTGCGCTCTTCTGAGCCTTGAACGGTGTCACCACCCCGATCGTCGCGTCCTGGGGAAGCTGCGCGAGCAGGGCGTCCACCACGCGTCGCACCGCTGCTGCCTCGACCTCGTTGCGCCACGACTCCCCGCCGCCGCCTCGGACGGACTCGCTGCGCGGCACGTCCACCCAGCCCAGGACGGGCGCCGGCGCCGCAGCACCCGCCGGGTCGATCGGGGGAACCTGGTGTCGCACGTCGGTGAGCACCTGCAACTGCCCGGCGTAGCAGTACTGGTTGACGAGGCGGGCGATCGACGGGTGGCATCGGTAGTGCTCGTCGAGGAGCAGCGTCGACTCGCCGCGCTGTGCGGAAGCGTGGTAGGCGGAGTGGATGTGGTAGGCCAGCCTGCGGTCCACCAACTGCGCCGCGCTCAGACCGGACCGCACCCGTGCTTGTCGTTCCTGCTCCGGAGAGATGCCGGGGATGTGCCCCAGCTGCATGGGGTCGCCGATGATCAGCGCTCGACGGGCCCGGAACAGGAGCGGCAGCACGGAGGGGACGGAGCACTGACTCGCCTCGTCGATGACGACGAGGTCGAACAGTTTCGGGCTGAGTTCCAGTTGCCGTACCGAGTGGGTGCTGATGGCCCAGCCCTTGAGGTGCGCCATCAGGTTCTTCTGGCTCCGTTGGTAGCCCGAACGACTCCGCAGTGCTTGCAGGCGCTGCCCCATCGCGCTGCGTGCACGGGCCTGCACCTCGGTGGAGACCGAACGGGCCAGCTCCGCGGAGAGCTCCGACAGCTTGCTCGCCGTGTCCAGCCGAGCTCGCTTCAGCCCCTCCTCGTCCCACCCGGCGTGCTGCTGCAGCCCTTCCCGCAGCTTCCCCTCGATGGCCACCACGTCGGCCACGGACTGCAGCAGTGTGGGGGGCACCGGCCGCTCGGCCGCCCACACCGGCCACGGCGGGGGCTCGTCAGCCGCGGAGAGGCCGGGGGCGGTCGAGGCGATGAGAGCGGCGAGTGCGCGGGCCCGGCGCCAGGGGCCGAGCGACCACCACCGGGCCGCGACCGCTCTCCGGGCCCGTCCCTCCCAACGCGCCGGAGCGGTCACCTCGTCCGGGCCGCCCCTCCAGGTGCGCTGCAGGAGTGGCACCGGCAGTGCCGCTTCCGTCGCTCGTTCCTCCCGCTCGCGGTGCAGCTCCAGGAGCAGCGCTTCCTCTCCGACCCGGTGGGCTGCCTCTGTTCGCTCCGTGTCGGACGCCGCGCGAGTGATGCGCAGTTCTCCGCCGACGGTCGCCGGCCCGCGTCGCGGAACGTCGGCAGTCTCTCCGAGGAGCTGCTCCAGTTTCGCGGCCTCCCGTTCGCGGGCCTCGGCGTTGCCCGTGCGCATGAGCAGTCCCGGGGCGATGTCGTCGCAGCGCTCGGCCACGACATCGACCGCCTCGTTGTTCGTCGAGGCGACCAGAACGGACTGCCCGGCGGCGATGCAGGTGGTGACGACGGCCGTGACGACCTCGCTCTTACCGGTCCCGGGGGGCCCGGTCGCCACGGTCAGCGGTCGGGTCATCGCCGAGGAGATCACCTGCTCCTGGCTTTCGTTGCACGGTCCCGGCGCGACCACAGCGGTTCTCGTGCTGCGAGAGTCCTCCGAGCCGCCGCGGAGCAGCGCGTCGAACGCCGTGCCCGCGGTATGCCCCGTCCGTTTCGACATCTCCAGGAGGTTGGACACCAGGCCCTGGGTCGCCGCGGACTCCACGCCGGAGGGCGCCAGCAGCACCGCCGCGTTGTGCGCACCGGGGCGCAGCGACTGCATCACCGAGGACTCACTCAGCGAGGACGGATCGAGGGGTTCCAGCTCCGGGAGTCCCAGGGTCTCGAGGAGTTCCCGCACGGCGCGCAGCATCTGCTGGTCGTTCCCCTCCTGCCAGGTCGGCTGCCACCGTGCAACGAGGTCCGCCGCGTCGTCCTCGTCCAGGAGTTCCGAGACGACGCCGGTGTGCAGGGACGGCACGCCGCTCGGGCGGAGCACGTCCCTGCCGTCCTCGTCGGGCGCCCGTTCCATCTGCTGGACGAGCAGTGGTGCCACCTCGACGGTCGTGCGGCGCCCCCTGGCTCCGCCCCGCACGGGCAGCGTCACCGCCGGATACCCGTACCAGTACTCCTGGGGTGTCCCCGCGCTGCTGGACCCGCCCGCCCCCGCTTTCGGCTGGGGCAGCCCGGAGGGAGCGGGAAGGACGGACTCCCTTCCGGACTGGACGGGTTCTTCGCCCTTGTTCAGCAGGAAGTACTTCTTGTCCCGCCCTGTGTCGCGATCGGGCCGCATCGCCGCCGCGGCCTGTGCGGTGAGACAGTGCACGTAGTACCCCAGCAGCCGTGACGGGTCCGGCCCGTCCTTCTCGGCCAGGGCTGCTGCTTTGAGCAGCGCCGGTGAGCGCCGACGATCCTCGGCGGAGTCGTTCGGCAGTCCGGGCAGGCGCACGGGCCGGGCCACGGAGCGGGCGAAGACCAGTTGCCGGGTCGCCCGGAGTGTCGACTTGGTGGGCTGCTGCTCCTCCGGTACGCCGTCCCGCGTCATCTGGGTGGTGAGGTAGTCGAAGAGATCGTCCGGGTTGATCCAGCCCCCCTCCTTGATGCGCCCGTTGCGCAGTCCCTCGACGATCTCGCCGGTGAACCGGGAGGTGCCGAGCCCCGAGCCGGCCGGCGCCATCGCGGAGGCGGGTTGAAGAGCGTCGGATGCGGTGATGAAGTACACGCCGGTCGGACGGAGCAGAGTGCTCGGGGCAGGACGGTGCGAATCCTCCGGTGCCCCCTTGGCCGTCCAGCCCTGCACCACCGAGCCGCTGGAGCAGCAGTCCAGAAGTACGATCTTCGCCGAGGCGCGGCAGGACTGGAGCGTCCGCTCCAGGAACTCGGCGGGAACGGCGGTGCCCGGCAGGTCGTCGGGGTCGGCGTCGCGGGTCAGGAAGTAGAGCTGGTTGTCGGTCTCGCAGAACTGGCCGTGCCCACTGAAGTAGAGCAGCGCGGTCTCGCTCGGCAGACGCTCCTCGAGGTGCGTTTCGACGGCGTGCAGCATCTCCGCGCGGGTCGGTTCGGCGACCATCGCACAGTCGTTGAACATGCCGATCTCGGTGTTCTCCAGCACCGCCCGCATGTAGTGGAGGTCCGCGCGGACGGGCGGCAGGTCGTGGAAGGAGTCGCTGTCGTACGTGGAGACTCCGATGAGCATCGCGTACCGGTCGTTGTTGTTCATACGAAGGGTCAGCCCGCCGCCGCGCTGCTGCCCTCACCCGTTTCCGGGCCGTCGCCTCCGGTGGTGCCGCTGTCCGTGCCCTCCGTACTCCGACCACGTTCCGCGTCCGCGGGCGGCTCCTCGCCGCTGAGGAACCGGTTGATCCGCTGATCGTCCTGACGGGCCTCCCGGCCGGTGATGCGCAACGTGGCTCCGTCGGCCCGCGTCGCGACGATCGTCCGCTGCGGCACCCGGGCCAGCCATGTCTGCACGACGGCGACGACGAGAGTGGTACCGCTGAAGGCCAGTCCTACGAGTTCCGGTGCCACGCCGCCCTTCTCGGACTTCTCGGCGGGTTGTGCGCGGGGGGTGTTCAGCTTCGCCGAAGGGTCCGCGGCGGCGAGCTCGCCGAGCAACTCGCGCACCTCGCGGCGGGCCCGCAGCGGGTCCTCGTCGATGACGGAGATCCGGTTGGCCGCCCGGTCTTCGTGGGTCTGAGGCAAAGTTTCCCCCTGGTCGTACTGTGGCTGGTCAAGCGGCCTGCCAGCCTAGGTCTCGGAGGATGCACGCGTCCGGTGATGTCCGAAAAAACGTGGTCGTCGGCGCAGAAGGGCGGTACGACGACGGAGCGCGCCGCCGTGCACCGGCCGGCTACCGGCGCTGGTCGGTGTGGAAACGCTTCGGTTCCGCCAGCGCGGCGCGTGCTCCGTCGAAGTCGGCGAGGCGTGCCGCGACAGTGGCGACAGCCAGGCGCAGGGGCAGGGCAGCGGCGAACTTGAGGCCGCGGACAGCGCGTTCGTCGACGTCCGGCAGGGTGAGGGCCGGCGCGGTCTCCGCCGCGTCGAGCGCGGTCCGCCACATGGCAGGTGTCAGGTCCTCCCGCAGCCGCACGCAGGAGTCGGTGGGACGCTGCACCGGGTCGGTGACGGACGCGAGTGTGGCGGTGAGTGTGGCGTTCGCCCGGTAGCCTGCCCATGTCCACCAGCGCACGCCGTCTCTCCGGCGCGTCACGAGGGACCCGCCGGGATGGACCAGGCCCGGCCCGTCCTGCTCGCGCCACTCGCGGAGGCAGGCTTCGGCGCGTCGGGTGAGGGATGCGGTGGGGTCCACGCCCAGCAGGACCTCACGCATGGCCCGGGTGAGCGCATGGGACAGGCCGGAGGACGTCCCACCGGACCATTTGGCGACACCGCCGCTGTCGACCGGCTCCACGAAGACGCGTTTCCGGCCCCAGTCGATGTGGTTCACCTGCCAGCTGCGCCCGGCGAGCAGCAGCCTGCGTGGGCCGGGGCGCTCCTCGGTCAGCACGACGGGGTCCGTCTGCCCGATCTCCGCGCGTCCGGACAGCACGGTGAACTGCGGGGGCGCGGTGAACGAGGCGGTCAGCTCGATGAAGTGCCGTCGGCCGAAGCGGCGTTCCGCCTCCGGACCGATGAACAGCATGCCTCCGTCGCTGTCGAGGTACCCCTCGTCCGTCAGGTGCCGCAGGACCGGTGCAGCCGAACCGTCGAACGGCGCCAGCCCGTTCCACTGCTCGGACCAGCGGCGGTCGCCCAGCCGGTGCTCCTGCAGGGTCACCGAGAGCAGTTGCTGTGCGACCAGGTGGCGCGGTTCCGGCGGCGGGACGACGGGCTCGACCCAGTGGCGGTTCCAGAGCAGCAGCAGCGCCGCGGCCTGCAGGAGTGCCTCCTTGCCGGTGGCCAGGAAGAGGCAGTTGCGGTTGCTGCCCGCCCTGCGGCCCGTGCGGCCGAGGCGCTGCAGGAACGAGGCGACGGTGGCCGGTGAGTCGATCTGGACGACCCGGTCCAGGTCGCCCACGTCGATGCCCAGCTCCAGGGTGGAGGTGGCCACGATGACGCAGTCGCGTGCTTCGGCGAACGCTTCCTCGGAGCGGGCACGTTCCGCTGCCGAGAGCGAGGCGTGCGACAGGAAGACGGTGACGTCGCGGGCGCGGAGTGCCGCTCCCAGCTCCTCGACCTGTCGTCGGGAGTCGCAGAAGACCAGGCGCTTCTCGCCTCGGTGGAGGGTCGCGACGACCTTGGCGGCATTGCCCAGGGAGCCCACGTAGTCCAGTTCGACGTCCCCCGGGGGCGGCCCCGTGGTGGGGGCGGTCCCGGCGTCCGGGGCGACGACCCGGCCCGGACGGTCCGTCGCGCCCGACCCCTGGAGCCAGGTGAGCAGTTGTTCCGGGTTCCCGACGGTCGCGGAGAGCCCGATGCGCTGGATGGGGCGCCGCGTCACCCGCTGGAGGCGTTCCAGAACCGCCAGGAGGTGCCACCCCCGGTCGTCACCGGCGAAGGCGTGCACCTCGTCGACGACGACGGCCCTGATGCCGCCCAGCAGGTGGGCATGGTCGGTCTTCACCCCGATCAGCATGGCCTCGAGCGACTCCGGCGTCGTCAGGAGGATGTCGGGCCGGTCGGTGCGGATGCGCTGCCGCGCCGCCTGGCTCGTGTCCCCGTGCCACAGGACCGCCCGGCGCCCCAGCCACTGCGCGTACCCGTCGACACGCGTCACCAGGTTGTTGAGCAGCGCCTTGAGCGGGCAGAGGTAGAGCACCGAGGTGCCGGTCCACTTCTTCTCCGCCATGGCCGAGAGGAGTGGCAGGCAGGCGGCCTCCGTCTTGCCGCCGGCGGTGGGGGCGAGCAGGACGGCGTCCTCGCCGTCCATCACGGGGTCGATCGCCGCGCGTTGCAGAGGCCGCAGGTCGGGCCAGCCGAGCGTGTTCACGACGTGGTGCAGGACGACGGGGTCGAGCCGGTCGACGGGATCGGCGGCCTGCGTCATCACAGTTCCAGGTCGATATCGTCGGCCGAGGCGGTCGCCAGGTTCCGTTCGACCTCCGTGAGTTCGCCTGCGCCGACCGTGAGCCGGTAGTGCTGCCGGGGGTCGAAGTCCTCGAACTGGTCGATGCGGTCGAGGACGTCGCCCACCAGCTTCTTCAGGAAGAGACGCGGTGCCACGCCCGCCCTGCCGCCGAGCGCACCGCCCACCGCTCCGGCCAGGTCGGTGACGTACGCGTCGTCGGCCAGGGACCTGATCCGGTCGGGCGCCTCGGCTCCGGACGCGTAGAGGTCGCGGATGTTCAGTCCCAGGCCGACCAGCGACTCCTGGGTGAAGCCGGGCAGCCGCACCTGGACCGCGCGCGGGTTGTCGAAGCGCGGCTCGGTGGTGAAGTCGGTGGCGAGCCGCTGGGCGAGCGGGGCGAGCCGCTGCACCCCCTGCCGGCCGTCGTAGAACGCCGGTGTGCCGGTGATGACCAGGTAGAGACCGGGGAACCGGCCGGAGTGGACCTCGTCGATGAGCTGCCGCAGCGCGTTGAGGGCCTTGTCACGGGCGTCCGAACGTACTCGCTGCAGGGTTTCCACCTCGTCGAGCACGACGAGCAGTCCGCGGTGGCCGGAGTCCCGCAGGACGGTCAGCAGGCCCTGGACGAAGCCCAGCGCCCCGAAGTGGTCGAGGTCGCCGCGCACCCCGGCCGTGCGCCGTGCTGACGCGGCCACGTGCGGCTGGCCGCCGAGCCAGGCGAGGACGGCTGCCGCCGTCTGCTCGTCCCCCGCGGCGAGCGCGGACCGGTACCCGCGCAGCGCGGCGGCGAAGGACGGAGCGTGCCGGGACACCTCGCTGAGCCGGGCGGCGAGGAGTGCGTCCACGGCGTCGGCCAGGGCATCCTCGTCGGCACCTGCGGCGAGCGCGTCCTCCTCCAGCGCGTAGAACCAGGCGTCCACGACGGGGCGCAGCGCGCTGGGCGGGAAGCTGGCGGTGGACAACCGCTCGGTGAGGCGCCGGTAGACGGTCTCCAGCTTGTGCAGCGGGGTCTCTGTCTCGGAGACCTGGATCTCGGCCACGGCGAAGTTGCGCTGCTTGGCGCGTTCGCCGAGCCAGCGGGTGAAGAAGGTCTTGCCGGAGCCGTACTCGCCCCGGACGGCCTTGAAGACCGAGGCACCGGAGGTGACCGTGTCGAGTTCCGCGTCGAGTGCGGACTCGAACCGGTCCAGGCCGGTGGCGAGCAGGTCGAGACCGCTCTCGGGCACGGCTCCGCGCCGGAGTGCGTCGATGGCGGTGCGCCGCCGGGCGGCGGAAACGGCGGAGGAGCGTGGATCGGTCACTCGCGCATTGTCCCATCCGTGATCGACCGCGGCTTTCGCCCCTCTGTCACCCGGAGCGCAGACTGCCGTACCCGAGGTCGGACGTCAGACGGGTGACGAACTCGCCGCTCTTCGCGGTCTTGTCCGGCCCCCAGCGGCGCCGCCGCTGGAAGTCCTCGAACTGCTCCAGGAGCGACTTCCACAGCGAGTCCAGACGGGCGGGGCTGGGGAAGACGTCCTCGCGGGCTGCGTTCTCCAGGAACGCGGGCCGGTCGAACACCTGGCCGACGAGGTCGACGGCACCGAGCATCGCGAGGTGGAAGTGGAGATTGGTGTACTCCGAGCGGGAGAGGGGGGCCGCTGTCGACTGGAGGTACTCGTCCACCTGGCGCTGGGCCCTGGCGAGCCACAGGTACACCGGGAGCTTGGTCCGGTCGGAGAAGACCCGCCGGTAGTCCGAGTCGGACTTCAGCAGGCTGGACGGCCGGGCCCGCGCGTCGTCGGGCCGCCCCAGGGCCATCGCCATGACGGACTGCGCCAGCAGCGGGATGCTGACGATGCGGTCGGCGGGCCTTCCCTGGTTGCGGTGCAGGTTCTTGCGGCGGTCGTAGTACCAGTCGTGCTCCAGGAAGTACGCCTCGATCTGGCGCTGGATGTCGTCGGTGGCCCGCAGCGAGGCGACCGGCACGGTGGTCTGCCGGTTGGTGGCGCGGATGACCGCGTCACGGGCGGCCTGGTCGCCGGTCACCAGGATGCGCACCTGCACCAGCCGCTGGAAGACGGGATCGGACGGTTCGTCCGTGCGGCGCGCGCGCAGGGTCTCGTGGAGGGTGTAGGAGGTCTGGAGCCCGTTGACGACCTGCACGTCGGAGAGGCTGAGCCGCTTCCCCACCGAGGTCGCCTGGGAGCACACGATGGTGACGCCGTTGTTGAGCCACCAGAACTCCGGCGCTTCCGGGTTGCCCAGGGACGCGGCGATCTCCCGGTTGACCTCGACGTTCCCCTGGTAGTCGCGGACGTTCCAGTCGAAGATGTGGGACTTGACCGCCCCGTTCTCGTCGCTGAGGAAGTCCAGGTACTCCCCGAGCGCGACCAGCGCGATGTGGCTGGTGCCGTGCGTGATGCTCTCCCGGTAGGGCAGCTCCAACGTGTACGAGGGGCGGGTGCTGGCACGCCGCCACAGTTCCGCCGGGCCGAGGAACTCGACCTCGCCGGTGGCGACGGCGAAGGACTGGGAGAACTGCTCCTCGAGGATCTTGGCCTTGGTCCGCACCTTGGGGTGCACCTCGCTCGCCTCGCCGCGGGTGACGTAGGAGAACTTGATCAGCACGGCCGGGTGGCGGGTGAGGAGACGGGAGAGCGCCTTCCGGAACAGCGTGAAGCGGGCGAGCAGGTCGGCGGAGTAGAGCACCTGCGCCTCGGCCTCGTCGACCTCCATGTTGGTGAGGTAGGAACAGGTCTGGGCCACTTTGTCCAACGCCACCTCCGAGAAGCCGTGGCTGGTCTTGGCCTGGACGAGCCAGAGAGTCAGCGGAGTCCGGTGCTCCACGTGCGCCAGCGAGGAGTGCGGCTGGAGGAGATCGCTGTCCTCGTGTAACAGCCGTCCGCCGTGGAAGACGTACGCCCCGTCGATCCCGCCGTCGTTGGCGCCGCCGATCACGCCGGACTCGACCTCTTCCTCGGAGAGGCCGAAGCCGTGCAGGGCGTGCTCGGCCGCGAACTTCTCGAAGGCGGCGTCGAAGGACTGTAGTACGCAGCGCGCGGTCCGCTGCTCCTCGATCATCTGGTTGATCAATACCCGGTCGTTGGCGCTCATGGCTCCCGCATCGTGGAAGGGTGTGGTCGTGGGGCCGTCGGGCCGGCTACTCCAGGTCGAACTGGACGCGCAGCAGGGGCAGGTCGAGACGGAGGGTCCGTCCGTCCGGCATCGTCTCCAGCACCTGCACCCCGTCGTAGTTGAGGAGTTGGCGCAGGATCGCGGCGAAGCCGTCCGCCCGGGTCACCGGGTAGCCGACCCGCTGGGCCAGCGCGGTGACCGGCAGGGTACCGCCAGCGTCGAGCAGGGCCCGGATCGCGCCCTCCACCTTGTCCATCGGCGGCTTGCGCGCGAGCAGGCCGATCTGCCCCTGGAACGGCTCCGAGGCCAGGAGCGCACCGACGAGGGCATCGTCCGGGTCCACGACCGCAGCGCTGACCGGGGTCGCGTCGTCCTCGGTGGCGGGGACCAGCGCGACGTCGAACAGCGACTCGTGGGTGCGCGCCAGCCGCTCCTGCTCCCGTGTCGGTCGCTGCCGGGTCGGTGCCGATGCAGCTGCTGCTGCGGCTGATGCCGCGGGTGCGGGTGCGACAGCGGGGGAGGTGCGAGGGTGGGACGACTCGTCGACGGGCCACCACGACGGCTGCTGGTTGCCCAGTTCCCGCCAGGCCGAGGGCGGGGCCGCCCCGAACGGCAGGAAGGCCAGGACGGGAATGGCGAACTCGGCGAGCGAGGCACCGCCGTGGTAGCCGGCCTTCCGGGCCGTGTACCGGGAGTCGGCGTCCCACAGGGCGACGACCGAGGAGCCCGGCTCGGGCGCGAGGACCCGGGGACCCCGGAGCAGGACCTCCGCCGGGCCGACGTCGCCGTCCGGTTCCCGGTGCCGGGCGGACAGGGGGGACCCGGCCTCCACCTTCGCCCCGTGCCGGTCCACGACGTGCCCGTGGTCGCTGGTGACGACGACGGCCATGCCCTGGGCAGCGGCGACCCGCAGCAGGTCCGGCAGCGCCGGGACGTGGTCCGCCTGCCAGGTGCCGTCCCCGAGCTTCTGCTCCTTGGCGAGCCGGTCGTCGACGGCGTTGAGCACGACCGCCACGTGGGTGCGGCCGTCCATGAGCGCCTCCGTCAGCGCGGGGCCGAAGGTCTCGCCGGCGCTGGCCGCCCGGAGGTCGTCCTTGTGGAAGACCGCTGCGGGAGCTCCGTCCCACAGCGGGAGACCGGGGAACAGGCGCGCCTCGTCCTGCTGCGAGCCCGTCGTCAGCTTCCCCGCGAACAGCGAGGTGCGCGAGACGGCGGTGAGCGTCGGCAACGCGGCGGCCATGGCGCGGCGCCGCGGAGCGCCCTCGGCCACCGGATCGAACTCGGCCCAGGAAGCCCGCAGTTCCTCGCCCAGTTCGGTGGCGATGGCCGCACTCATCCCGTCCAGGACGAGCAGCAGCACCCGACGGTCCCCGGCGCTGCGGACGACGGGCCGCACGACCCGCTCCAGGAACGTCTCCACCGTCAGCATCGTGCCGGGGTCGGTGCCCGCGGCCGTCCAGGTGGCCAGCGTGCGGGCGAAGCAGCGGTCGATCTCGTGGCGCCGCCGGCGCACCCGGGCGGCCAGCACGTCGTACGCGGCCCGCAGCACCTGGTCCGCGTCCCCGCCCGCCTCGATGTGCTCCAGCGCCCGGTCCACCCATCCGGTCTCGGCGAGGTGGCGTTCGACGGCCGCGGCCGCGGTGGGTGCCTCCGCGGCCGGTTCACCGGACAGCCACCGAACGAGCCGTGCGCCCATCCGGGTCCGCTCGATGCGCGCCCGCACCTCCGGGCCCCGGGCCCGCCGGTGGTCGCTCAGCGTGCGGATCGCCTCGGCGAGCGGCTCCGGCTCACCGGCGGCGAGAGCCCGGCCCACGGCCGTGAACCCGGCCTCCAGGCCCGCGGGCAGGACGGGACTCGTCCGGGCGGCGCTCTCCGCGCCGAACTGCCGTGCCAGCGCGGAGGCCCGGTCCAGGACGGTGTCGCTGATCCGGCGGGCCTCCCGGGCGTCCTCGTCCGGCTGCTCGCCACCGCGCTGGGACGCGGCGGCGAGCAGCCCGACGACGTACTCCTCGGCCGCCCGTCCGAAGGCGGCGGCCAGCTCCTCGAACTGCTCGCCCCTGGCCGGCGGCGGGTCCCCGAACCAGCGCTCGGCCCGGCCGCGTGCGGTGTAGGTCGCCGCCTCCGGCTCGGCGTGGCACCACAGCGCCGCGCACACCAGCCCGAAAGCCACCGCGTCCGGGCCGTGCTCCGCCTCGACGAGGGCGAGCAGCGCACGACCGGCGGCCCCGGCCTGCTCCTCCTCACCGAGGAACTCGGCCAGCCCGGCGCGTTCGGGAGCGCGCAGTTCCAGCAGCCGTTCCGGGCGGCCCGGTGTCAGCGACCAGCCGAACAGGGTGGGCGTGTCGAGGCTGTCGGCCGCCGCGGCGGGGTCCTGGCCCGCGTCCTCGTCCGCGTAGCGGCCCAGCCGCAGCCGCCGCAGGCCGAGGGCGGAGAGCGCTGCCCTGCGGGACAGCATGCCGCCGCCCAGCCGTGGCCAGCCCTTCGGCGGTGCCGCGTCCAGAAGGGCCTCCGCCGCCCACTTCTCCTCGTCCCTGAGCCGCCGGTCGACCTGGTCGGTACCGAACGCCCTCGCCACGACCTCCCAGTTGTCCAGGGCGTCGACGCGCTTCTTGTGGGCCCGGTCCAGGATCGCGGGGTCGAGCTCGGTCTGCTCGCGATCGGTGAGGACGACGAGCACCTGCGGTCCGGTCGCGCCCTCGGCGAAGTGGTCGAGCAGCAACTCGTGCACGGCCAGCGGGGACGGCGCCGCCGCGACGCGCGCCGAGTAGCCCTCGCCCCAGACGGGCTCGGCGGGGCCCTCCCACTGCGGCGCGCAGCGCAGCAGCACGGCACGCCGCCGGTCCCGGCCGGCGAGGGAGCCGGTGAGGGAGGAGCGGGAGGACAGGTACTGGGTGATGGTCGCGAGGCTCAGCCGCACCGCGGCGGCACTGCCGGTGAGGGTGCTCATGCCTCGACCACCCGCCAGGTGATCTCGACCGTGGCACCGGGCTCGCTCGCCGCCAGCTCGGCCAGCTCCTCCCGCAGCGCCGCCGCAGCACCGGCGGCGGTGGTCGTGCGGGCACCGGCGGAGTGGTGGGCGGCGGGCCGCGGGGCGGGGCCGGTGAAGGAGACCCGCGGGTCACTCGTCCTGGTGTCGAGCGGGACGTCGCCCGGGCCGGGTTGCGGCGCCCCGGACGGCTGCGGAGCGGGCGCCGGGACGGCCGCGGCGCGATTGCGCTTGACGAGCGCCAGCACCTCCCGCTGCGTCCGGGCCAGCGCCTCCTTGAGGTCGCTGGTCCGCTGGTCGCTGCGTGCGGCGTTGCGCAGGGACTCCAGCAGTGCGTCGCCCTCCGGTCCTTCGGACGACGCGAGGTCGAGCGTCGTCCAGGAGGCCGCGTCCAGCGCCTGGGACACCGCGCGTGCCTGGGCGAGGGAGGTGCCGAAGCGGTCCGGGCCGAGCGCGCCGAAATCGAAGGCGGCCAGGGCCTCGACGGTCCGCTTCGCCCGGGCGGCGCCCTGCCCGGACGGGCGGGTGAGCGCGTCCAGCAGCTCGACCGCGCGCCGCGCGACGGTGAGGCGCCCGGACTCCCCGGCCGCGTCCGAGTCCCCGGCCTCGTCCAGGTGGAGGAAGGCGGCGTGCCGTTCCAGCTGCGTCACCAGTTCGCGGGCCGCCTCGTGGTGGGTGCCCACCTCCTGCGTGATCTGCCGGGCGAGCTGGTTCACCATGCGGCCGCGGCGCAGGGTGGGCGAGGTCTGTCCGAAGAGTGCGGCGAACCGCTGGCGGGCCACCTCCCAGTCCTCCTCCGAGGGCAGCGGCTGGCTCCGCAGTGCGTCGTGCTCCTTGATCTCGTGGAGCGCGGGTGCCGGATCGAGCGGTGTGCCCGCGCGTACCCACACCCGGTCGTCCATCTCGGCGAAGGAGGCCACGACGAGCACGGCGAGGAAGGCGGGCAGGCCGCGCGGAGCCGGACGGTCCGTCCAGTCGGTGAGCGTGATGAGGCTGAGGTCGCCCGTCACCCCCTGCTCCCGGGCGAGCTGCCGGAAGTGGTCCGCCCAGTAGGAGGAGACCTCGAAGTAGGCCTCCTTCTGCTGCCCGAGGCGCAGCGGGCCGGCCATCCGCCGCATCAGGGTGCGGTCGGCGGCCGGGACCTCGGCGCGCCCGTCCCGCGCCTCGGCGGCCGTCCGCACGTGGGCGAAGACCTTCTTCGCGTCCGCGGGCCTGACCACTGCGCCGCTGCCGTCCGGGTCGAGATCCGGATGCTCGGGGTACTGGCCTGCGAGGAGGCGGGCGGCGATGTGCCGGATGCCGTCGCGCAGCGACTGGCCGAAGGACAGCGTCAGTTCCTCGACCTCGCGAAGCGGCACCAGGTGCTCGTCGAACCCGAGCTCCACGTCGGCGGCCTTCTTGTCGGCCAGGCCGTAGGCCTGCTTGAAGGCGGCCTTGACGTTCTTGAGCAGGGATTCGCGCTGGGTCTCCAGCAGGCCCTTGGCGCGCGCCCGGTTGTCCGCGCTGAGGTGGCCCGCGTACTGGGCGTCGAACCGCCGGCCGTCGGAGAGCGCCTTGTCGATGACGACGAGGCGGCGGAAGTCGGCGAAGCGCTGCTGGGAGAGGTGGGTGGGCAGCCAGGCGACGGTCCGGGACGGTTCGCCCTGCTCCGCCCGGAGGTCCCGCATCCGGTTCACGTCGTCGACGGGCCCGTACTCGCCCTCCTCGAAGGGGAGGTCGATCACGATCCGCCAGCGTCCGTCCTGCTGCGGCACGAGCTCGTGGTCGGGCAGCTCGTCCCGGTCCGCGACGTTGCCGAACACCACCTCGACACCGCGCTCGGTGCCCCGCCACACGAAGTGCAGCTCACCGATCAGCTGGGACCGCTCGACGGCCAGCTCCTCGCCGAGGATGCGCTTCGCGAGCGCTTGGCGGTTGCCGGGGTTGTCGTTGACGTTGGCGTTGGCGATCACGGAGTCCACGTCCACGCCCGACAGCTCCAGGCGGACGCCGGGGTTGGTCTCGGTGCCGGTCTCCTTGATCTCGGGGAACCGGCCCGCCCACTCGGCGATCTTGTTCTTCAGGATGCCGTACTCGCGGCCGGGGATCGGTGCGACGACCGAACCGTAGTTCAGCGCGGACAACCGCCGGATCGTCAGGTCGGAGAGCGCCGGGACGCTCGGGGCCAGTGCCGACAGCAGCAGCGTGCCGATGATCCGGTTGTCGCCGGTGAACTGCTTGATCCGGGTGCGCAGCTCCGGATCGGTGACACTGTCCGGACGGTGCGTGCACTGCTCGATCTCCTCCTCCGTCACGTGGTGCGTGGTGAGGAGGTAGGGGCGCAGCTTGGTCCGGTACAGCTTGTCGGCCGCCTCGAAGACCACCTTCAGGCTGTCGGTGAACGGCTTGTCGCCGCCCGCGGTGATCAGCGGGTACAGGTCGCCGACCGGGATCAGATCGCCCAGCCGCAGCTCCGCGCGGTGCTCGGCGAGGAGCTGGCCCATCAGCTTCATGCCGGTCCGGTTCCGCTGGAGCGCGGAGGAGACGTGCACGAGCGTGTCCATGAACGCGGGCGAGAACGGGTACGTCAGCCGGAAGCTCTCCTCGTCCGCGCCGGTGCCGTCGGCGCCCCGGTCCGAGCCGAGCAGCGTGTCCCACACCTCCTGGCGGACCTTGCGGGTCTTGTCGAACTCCGCTGCGACGAGGGCGGCCGCCTCTTCGTCCCGGGGGCGCAGCAGGCGCGCGTGGGCGACCTGGGGGAGGTTGCGGTCCTCCAGCGTGATCTTGTCGAACCGGCCCGAGGCCAGGTTGAGGGTGTCCTGGATGGACGCCTCCGCCGCTCCGGAGACCTCCTCGCCGACCAGCTCGCGCAGGTCGCGCTGCCGGGCGATGAAGGAGATCACCGGGACGGCGCGGCGGGAGTCGCCGCTCTCCACGAAGTTGGTGATCTTGCCGGCTTCCCTGGCGACGAACTTCTGGTCGTGGATGAGGGTGGCCAGCCAGAGGATCAGCTCGTCCATGAAAAGGATCAGGCCGTCGTAGCCGAGCGCCTTGGCGTGCTCGGCGATCACCGAGAGCCCGGCGTCGAGGGAGACGAAGCCGTGCTCGTCCTCGGCGGCGTTGCGGGCGAAGCCCGGCAGCAGGTGGGTGCTCGCGTCCTGGACCAGCCGGGCCCGCAGCTCGACGGGTGTCGACGGGGTGACCAGATTGAGCGCCTGGCCGCCTTCGTGCACCTCTTCGGCGGACATGGCGGTGTCGAGCAGCTCCGGTGTCCAGGCGAACGCCTCGCCCCACTCGTCCTCCTCGCCGCCGCCGCCGTCCTCGTCCGCCGCGACCAGACCGCTGATCACGGCCCGGTCGCCCATCCGGGACCGCATCGCGCGGATGTCCGCGAACAGCGAGTCCGTCCGGTAGACCTGCGGGGTGGGCGCGTCCGGGTGGAGTTTCCTGACATGGTTGACGTACTGGCCGAGGACGCGCTGCTCCAGGGACTTCGACCCGAGCATGTGGTACGGCACGAGCAGGAAGCGCTTGCCCTCCGTGCCGAGCCACTCGTGCTTGGTGAGCACCGGGTCGAGGTCGGTGCGCGCCCGGGCCGCGGGGCTGCCGCTGAGCAGGGCGTGCAGCACCGCCATGAAGTGCGACTTACCGGAACCGAACGAACCGTGCAGGTAGGCGGCCTTCGAGGTGTGCCCCTCCAGCGCCGCCCGGATCAGCCCCAGCGCCTCGTCGAAGTTCTCCAGCAGCCGCTCGGTGACCACGTAGTCCCGCAGCGCCCGTTCGGCGCCTTCGGGGGCCGTCGCCTCCGAGAGCTGGAGGACGAAGTCCGAGGTGGAGATGGACTCCTTGATGTCGATGACATCGCGGAGCAGGGGCGGCTGCTGAGCCATGGGCTGTCTCGCTCTCCTTCGGTGCAGGTGCGTGGGGGTGCGTGCGGGTGCGTGCGGTGTGGGGGCTCGTCCGATCGTATGGCGTCGCACCGACGGGCAGGGGCCGTTTCGCCATCGGGCCCCTGCCCGTCCGGTGGCCACCACCCGGTGACCCGTTCCCTGCCCCTTCCCGAGGACGCGCCTGCCCCGCCCGGAGCGGGCGTCAGACCGGGGCGCCCTCGGGGACGGCCGCGCCGGCGTCCGGCCGGACGAGGGAGCGCAGCTTCTCGCGGGTCTCCGGGTCGGTCGAGTGGACGACCGTCCCCACCATGCCCCGGGTCAGCAGCACCTTGTAGGTGTTGCGCACCAGCCGGCTCACGTCCGCGTCGGACGTCGCCTTCGTGAAGACCGGGTCCCTCGACGCCGTCCGGACCACCTCCCAGTGGTCCGACCGCCACACCAGGTCGGGGCCCAGGATCACACCGGACCAGTCGTACTCGAAGCCCTGGGCCGTGTAGACGCAGCCGACCTGCCCGAACCCGGCCGGGTCGGTCGCCCACAGCGGCGCGGGCGGTGCGCCGAGGAGCGAGCGGCCCCCGTAGAGGTTCCAGGGCCTGGCCCGGTCGCCGATCACGACGTCCGCGGGCAGCGTCTCCGTGCCCGGCGCGAGCTTCTTGGTCCAACGCCAGCAGTAGCCGGCGGACATGCGCGCCCCGTAGCCCCCGGCCCGGCGGGCGGCGAGGAAGTCCTCCAGCTCCTGGGGGCTCTCGGCGGTCCGCAGTTCCAGCTTGCCGTCGGGCTCCCACCGGCTGGGCGAGCCGCCCTCCAGCCCGAGCAGGTCGACGACCCAGCGCTCGTAGGCGTCGCTGCCCCCGCACCGGAACTGGCCGTCCAGCGCGACCACCGTGCAGTCGAGTCCGGCCGCGGCCGCGGCCTGCCGGATCTCCTCCACCGTCCCCATCTCCCCGGGGCGGACGACCGGTGCTGGTCGAGCAGGAACACCGGTACCCGGGCGGCGTCGATCAGCTCGGCCACCTGGGGCCGGCCGGTGCGCAGCTCGGCCCGGGTGTAGCGGCTGGCGGAGGTCTTCCGCAGCCGGTGGGCCTCGTCGCAGAGCAGCACGTCCAGCTCGTTCGGCTCGGCGTCCATGAAGCTGTTGAAGTACGTGAAGAGGCGCTGCACCGCCGGCTTTTGGACGCCCGCGATCTTGCGCAGGGTCTTGGTGAACGAGGCGGACCCCGTGGCGTGCAGAGCGGTCTCCCCGCGCCGGTAGAGCTCGCCCAGCAGCGACATCGCGATCACGCTCTTGCCGGGACCGCCGGTCACCACGACCACCTGCTTGTGGTTCGACCGCTTGGCCCCGCGGACGGCGGACATCACCTGCTCGTAGGCCACCCGCTGGTCGTCGAGGAGCACGAACTGCTCGCGGTCGCGGATCTCCGCAGCGGCGACGGCCACCAACTGCGTGGACGGCCGGGCCTTCGCCTGGAGCAGCGCGTCGGCGGCACGGGCCCCCGGCTTCGCGGCGAGCCGCGCCCGCAGGAAGTCCAGGAAACCGCCGCGCTGGTCGCCCGTGTACATCCGGCCGAAGCGGTCCTCCTCGACGCCCCGCAGTTCCGCGACCCGCGATGCGACCGCGTTGTGCAGGAAGGCCACCCCGGCCAGCGCCTCGGGCGCCTGCTCGACGGCCGCGTTGAACGTCAGCAGGTGCTCGCAGTAGCCCCGGACCTGCTCGATCGGGTTGAGCACCGGCCCGGGACAGGCGTCGATCCGGCACAGCAGCGGCGCGCCCTCCTCCGGGTGGGCCGCGCTCCACTGCTTCAGCTCCACGACGACGTAGGAGGGATCACCCGTCCCCGGGTGCACCCCGGCGAGCACGGCGTCCGCCCGCTTGCTGGTGAGGGGCAGGCCGTATTCGAGGAGGACCTCGACCTCGTCCAGCCCCGCCTCGACGAGGGCGTTGACGAGGGCGGGGAGGCTGCGTTCCCAGGACCGCACCTCGCCGGGGGCGGGCCGGTGCCCGTGCCGGTGGACGAAGTTCTCGGTCAGATGCAGGGTCAGGGACCCTTCGAGGAGACGGGCGGCCACGGACGCCGCGGACTCACGGAACAGCAACGGAGATGCCCCCAGGCAGCACGAAGAAGACTCGTGCGGGTGGGGGCATGTCCTGAAGGTGTCCGCGCGAAGGCGGACGCGGAAGCCCGTCGGGCCGCTGAGATGGTCCGCGCCATCCTAGGTCAGCGGTCCTGCGGCGCGGGAGGGAACCGGCACCGCCCGGGGCGTGCCCAACGGTTGCCGCCGCCCGAGCGCGGGACGGCGACAGCCGTGGGCGTACGCGGCTCCCGGCCGCGCGAGGGGGCGTGGGCTCACAGAGCCCGGCGGCTGCGGGCGTTGAGCTCGGCGAGCAGGGCGCTGAGCAATTCGGACTGGCCCATGGCCCGCAGGTCACCGGGCTCGGCGTCCCACTCGCGGCCTCCGGCGAGCGGGCGCAGTTGGACGTACGGGCCCTCCCGGCCCATGACCCGGCCCACCCGCTCGGTGGCGAGGTCGCGCACCGCGTCCCCCACGGAGGCGACGTCACCGACGCAGGACGAGGATCTTTCGGGAGGAGAGACGCCGTCCTCGGGGGTGGCGTCCTCCGACGCGACGCCGCTGCCGGTGGCGGCGTGGTCGGGGAGGTGGCGTCGGGCGCCGCCGCGGCGGACACCGGACCGGTCGGGACGGGCCGGGACTCCGTCCGCGCTCACGCGGCCGTCCCCCGGTTGAGCGCGGCGGCCAGGGCGTGCGCCACGGGCGCGGAGCAGACGCCGAGTTGGACGAGCGCGTAGCGCGGTTCGCTGTCCTGTACGTAGACCCAGGGTGTGCGGATGTCCATGGCGGGGAGCTGCACACCGGCCCGGGTGAGTGCGGCGGCGAGCGCGTCCCGGGCGTCCAGTGCCTCCTGGATCTTCGGCGAGGGAGGCGGACTGCTGGTGGCCGACGGCTCGGAGACGGACGCGGGGCCTGCCGGCACAGGGCCGGGCGCGGAGGTGGCGCCGGAGTCGGGCCGGTGTACGGCGCCGGGGTCGGTGGTCGGACTGGGCTCGGGGGCCGGGGTGACGTCGGTGCTGGTGTCGGTGTCGGGGGTGTGGGGGTGTTCCGGTGCGGGGCTCATGGGGCGCGGTTATCTCCGGAGGTGGGGGATTCGGGTTGTTCTGCTGACTGCGCTGCGCTGGTCGTATTACCGTGCGTAGTGCGGGTGTCACGAGGATGTGCCCGTGCGGGGACGGCCGGCGTTGTGGGGCGGGGAGTGCTGCCGCGGCGTGCGGAGTCGGTTCCACACCTTCCACACCGACCATGAGCGCGAGCAGTTCGGAGGGGAGCGGTATGCCGCAGCGACGCGTCATCACCGGCCGGAGTCAGGAACCACGTCAGCGTTTCGCGGAGGAGTTGCGTCGGTTGCGTGCGGCGCGGGGGACGAGTCTGCGTCAGCTGGGGGAGCGGATGGGCTGGGACTGGTCGCTGTTCGGGAAGATGGAGAAGGGCGAGACGCTGGGCAGTCCGGAGGTCGTCCAGGCGCTCGACACGCACTACGAGACTCCGGGGCTGCTGCTGGCCCTGTGGGAGCTGGCGGCTGGCGACCACACTCAGTTCCGCGAGCGCTACCGCCGCTACATGGCCCTGGAGGCGGAGGCCGTGAGCCTGTGGCACTTCGCGGTGAGCGTGCTGCCGGGGTTGTTGCAGACGCCGGGATACGCGCGCGAGGTGCTGGCGGCGGGCGGCCTGAAGGGCAAGGAACTGGACCAGCAGGTCGAGGCTCGCATAGGCCGCCGCGACCTACTGGAGGGCGAGGACGCGCCACGTTTTCGGACGATCATCTCCGAGGCTGTCTTTCGTACGGGGCTGCTGGACACGGTTGCGTGGCGAGCACAACTGGAGAGCCTCATGGAAATGACAGACAGGTTGAACGTCGCCGTGCAGGTGCTGCCGTTCAGTGCGGGCCCCTACGGACTCGACGGCACAGATGTGTGGTTCCTGCGCCTACCGCCGGGGCGTACCGTTGCGTACACCGAGAACGCCCACAGGGGCGACCTGATCGAGGACTGCGCTGCGGTCGAGAAGTTGCAAGGCGTCTACGATGTGGTGCGCGACTTGGCGCTGTCCCCGGCCGAGTCGCGGAAGTTCATCCTGCGCATGTTGGAGGAAGTACCGTGCGAACAATCGATGTGAGTCGTTTGTCCTGGCGCAAGAGCTCGTACAGCAACTCCGACGGCGGCGACTGCGTCGAGGTCGCTGACGACTTCGCCACAGTCCTCCCGGTTCGGGACAGCAAGGTTCCGCACGGCCCGGTGCTTGTATTCCCGGTGGGTGGCTGGTCGTCCTTCGTCGAGGCACTCAAGACCGAGCACTTGACCGCCTGACCTCACGCACACGACCCCTCACGGTCAATCCTGATCGTGAGGGGTCGTGTGCTCGGACGCCTCTATTTGTTAGTGGCGCGGCGTCCTCGGATGCGACCTCCTCTTCGGATGATCCTGGCCGAGGCGACGCTACGGACGCCTCTGCGGGACGTGGGGGGGGGCGGGAGCGGTTGGAGTACCTGGGGCAGCTGGCCGACCGGCCCGGGGGTGGCGGTAGACGTGCTGCGGCAGGATGCGGAGCTACGCGATCTCATGGGAGCCGATGTGTGGTATCCGCTCCTCCCGTGGGGCAGGGCCGTCGTTTACGCCGAAAGCGGCTACAGAGATGAACTTGTCGAGGAATCAAGTCCGGTTGTGCGCTTGCAGAAGACGTACGATGCGGTACGCGGCTTGGCCCTGACTCCGGCGGAGTCGCCGAAGTTCATCTCGCGGATGTTGGAGGAAGCGACGTGCCCCCCATCGATCTGAGTGCCGCATCCTGGCGGAAGAGCAGCTACAGCAACCAGGACGGTGGCGCATGCGTAGAGGTCTCTGATCACTTCACCGGCGTCGTCCCCGTTCGGGACAGCAAGGTGCCGCACGGGCCGACGCTCCAGTTCCCGACAGCCGGTTGGGACTTTTTCGTGTCGGCCACGAAAGCCGCGAAGTTCACTGCCTGACCCGCAACCGAGGGGCCCACCATCAGAGGGCTGAACGTGCGTCTTCCTCTGGGGCGTACCGTTGTGTACCCCGAGAGCGCGCACAGGGGCGATCTGACCAAGGACTGCGCTGCGGTCGAGAAGTTGCAAGGTGCCTACGATGCGGTGCGCGACTTGGCGCTGTCCCCGGCCGAGTCGCGGAAGTTCATCCTGCGCATGTTGGAGGAAGTACCGTGCGAACAATCGATGTGAGTCGTTTGTCCTGGCGCAAGAGCTCGTACAGCAACTCCGACGGCGGCGAGTGCGTCGAGGTTGCTGACGGCCTCGCCGCTGTCCTCCCGGTTCGGGACAGTAAGGTTCCGCACGGCCCGGCACTCGTGTTCCCGGTGGGTGGCTGGTCGTCCTTCGTCGAAGCCCTCAAAGCTGAGCGCTTGACTGCCTGACCTCGCGCCTGTGGCCCTCACGATCGGTTTTGATCGTGAGGGCCACAGGCGCGCGCGGGCGCTACTTCTTGGTGGCGCGGCGACCTCGGGTGCCGGCCGCGGGACGCCAGGCGTACAGGTCTTCGTCGGTGAGACCGTGCTTGCCCTGCTCCATCTGCCGGTCGCCTTCGAAGAACTTGGCCGGGGTGGGCGCGAAGACCGGGTCCGGCTCGTCGTGCCACTGGTCCAGCCACGGCTGGAGTTCCAGCAGCCCGGCCAGAAGCGGCGTGACCTCTTCGGTCGTCAACGCCTCGTGCGTGGCGATGTAGGTGTCGAGCGCCACCGCCTGCTCCCGGTGGTCCCAGCCCGCCCAGCCGTAGAGCTGTGGAGTGGCCGCGTTGGTCTGGCCGTAGGAGATGAACCGCTCCTTGGGCACGTCCAGCTTGCCGCGTGCGCGCCAGTAAGAGGTCCGCAGGAAGTCCGCCGAGGTGTACTTCGGCGGCACGGGGATGCTGTCCCGGATCTTGCGCTTCGCAGGCTCGTCAGGTGCGGCGTCCTCCTGACGTTGGAGGTCCCAGACATGTTCCCAGTCCGCGCGCTTCTTCAACCCCGACGGCTTGTAGCGCAGGGCGGACAGGTACGGCACGTGCTCGACGCTCATCAACTCCGCGACGACGGCGGGCAACTCCTTGCGCGGAGCGTAGATCTTGGCTACGGAGACGAAGTCCTCATCGCGCGACAGGTCGTCGGTGAGCCGCGAGAGCGTGACGAGCGCGGGCATGTCGTTCTCATCGAACCAGTGCGCCCGATCCTCGATCCGGTCCAGCAACCAACCTCGCAGAGCCTTCTCTTGAAGCGAGTCCCATCCCTCGGTGGCCCACCGCCGCTTGTACTCCGGTCGCTCGATCATCCCGATGGCTCGCGACGACTCGATCACGTCGATCCGCTTTTGCACTACTTCTCGGTACGCGGCCGGCCAGTGCTCCGGGATTTCGGTGACGAAGTCGAACTTGTGATTGTGGTGCCGGAACCACGAGGTTTGTACTTCTTCGCGTTTCACTTTTCGTGCCAGAACGATTGCGAAGGCGCGTTCGGATGGAGAAATTTCGGGAACGACTTCGGTGCTGGCCGTGAGCTCATCACCAATGAGTCCGTATAGGGTATAGACTTTCCAATCCAACTCCTCTTGCAGGGCAATCATGCGAGCGCGATTCGAATTCCACTGGATGTGCGCTTCGCGCAGAGTCTCAGATGTTGGGATTTTGCTATTTGTGACACACTCCGGACTCGTGGTCGCCCAGTCTTGCGACAGAGAGTCGAGTTTAGTGCTGATTGTCGTCGGATAATCCACTGGTAGTGGAAATTCCTCAAGCTTTGTTCCTGTAAACTCGAATCGATGTTCCCAAGGCTCGTCCGCCCCGGCTGCGTCGGCCCCGGGGCGACCCTTGTCGTGACTCATTTGGCGAAGCCAAAACCCAGCGGTGGAGCTGTTGAGCAGGCCGAGGAGGCTCAGGTGCTCCTCCTCGCTCGCCCCCTCCCGCAGCTTGATCACCGGCGCGGAACGATTGAACACCTTCCCGCCCCGGTCCAGCACGAAGTGGTTGTGCGTCGCCACGAATGCAAAGGTGATACCGAAATTAACTGAGAAGCGTTCTGGGTGCCATCGACTCCACTCGTACCATGTAAGGCCGATCTCCTCGTGTTTTCCGCCGAGCTCCTGTCTCTCGCGGAGTATGGCTTTATGTCGCCACAGTAGGTGGGACAGGTCGTCGGTCAGCTCGGCTCGCAGGTCGGCCCCGTAGGGGAATAGGGTTTCCGTGTCAGCGCGCGTTATCCAGTCTCGAACCACGTCGCCTCCGACCAGCGGCGCCACGTGTGCGGCGGAGACGTTATATCGCAGCCAGGTATTGTTTGGCGCGAAATATGATTCGTCGCAACCCGTGTGAGCGTAACGGCCGATATTCTTTCTTTTTGAGGCCAGCGTTTCGGACTTCGCAGCCTCGATTGTTTCGTTCAGCTCCAAGCCACCGTCCGTCAAAATCCACGGCTGCTTGGAAAAGTACCGTTCCCGCTCCAGGTCATCTACCGAGACCCACGAACTGACGGACCCCGGGTCGTCGATCTGACCCACGATCGCGTTCCAGACGAGGCCGTCCTCGCCGCGCTCCGGTGCCGAGGGTTCGCCCTGGACGCTTCGCACCGTCCGGATCGTCTCCGACCGCTTGCTGCCGCCCCGCCGCCGTCCGACGAGGATCACCGTCGGTGTGCCGTGCCCGGGGATGTAGGCACCCGAGGTGTCGATGACCTCGGTCAGTTCCACCGTGTGCCCGAAGTACGACTCGATCAGCCGGGTGCCGAACTCCCGCTTCATGAAGGAGTTCGCGGTGATCTGGCCGACCATGCCGTACCCGCGCCCGCTCTCGGCGTCCCCGGCCTTCGCCAGTTCGAAGAACCGCTGGGCGAACGGCACCGAGAGCGCGTATGTCCCCGCGCAGGCGTCGTACAGCTCCCGGTACAGCGCGTTGAGCTTCCGGTCCTTGACCGTGATGTACGGCGGGTTGCCGACGACCACGTGGTAGCGGCCCTGACGCAGGATCTCCGGGTGCTCGTGGACGTCCTCGGTGTCGTACGTGAAGTCGGCCAGCTCGTCGGCCTCCTCCGCCCCCAGCTCGTCGAAGAGGTTCTCCTGCTTGTGCCGGTGCTTGATGAGGGAGTCGCCGACGGCCAGGTGGATCGGCCACTCGTACCGGCCGGCCTCCGCGAAGGTGTGCACGCCGCTTGCCGCCATCGCGGCGACCAGCAGGCGGAAGCGGGCGATGGCCACCGCGAACGGGTTGACGTCCACGCCGTGCACGGAGTCGAGGGCGGCCCGGACGCGCTCGTGCGGGTCCTTGCCCGGTTGGCCCTCGTCCCAGAGCTGGACCAGGCGGCGGAACGCGCCCAGGACGAAGTGGCCGGAGCCGCAGGTCGGGTCGATCATCCGCAGGCCCTCGTGGCCGAACTCGCGGACCGCCGGGTCCATCGTCCGGTCGAGGATGAACTCCTCGACGAACTCGGGCGTCTGCAACAGCGCGTAGGTCTTGCGGGCGGCCTCGCTGAGGTCCTGGTAGAGGTCGCCGAGGAAGCGGGTGTCCCAACCGCGGGTGCCGTCGCCGTCCTCCTCCAGGGGGTCGGTGAAGTCGTGGACGAGCGTGCCGGTCTCGTCGCGGGTGCGCCAGAAGTCGACGAGGTCCCGAGCGCCGTCGTGCGAGAGCGGGATCTGGTAGAGCGGATTGTGGCGGCGGTCGAACAGCAGCCGGCCCGCCTGGCCCTTGCCCAGCTCCTCGAAGGCCCGCTCCAGCCAGCCCCGGTACGTCGGGTCCTCCGCACCCGCCACGTACTCCTCGAACCGGGCGAGTGCCAGATCGCGACGGTCGGTGCCGGGCGCCGTCAGGTAGGGCTCGGGGACGAGGCGGTTGTCCTCGCTGAAGCGGACGAAGACCGTACCCAGCACCCAGGCCACGGCGACCTGGGTGACCCGCTCGTCCAGCCAGGAGTTCCAGGTGGCCCCCGTACGGCCCAGCTTCCACGCCCGGTCGTACTCTCCCCGCAGCCGGGCGCCGACCTCGTCCACCGCCCGCACCTGCTGCGCGAGGTCACTCTCCACTGCGCGGACCTGTCGCTTCAGGTCCTCCAACAGGGCTGTGCGGTCGATCACGTGGTGACTCCCTCGGTTCTGCTGTCCTGTATGGCGAACGCGTCGGATCGGCGGCTGCCGCTCACCCACGAGTCCGGAAGCTCTATCCACTCGCCCAGGCCCGCCTGGTACGCCACCGCCACCGGCCCGAGCTTCGGTTCGCGCGCCGGGTCCGGCTGCGGGACGAGCAGCCACAGGCCGCGTCCGCCCTGCCGGGCGGCGTCCGCCAGCCGGTCCAGCACGCCCATCGCGTCGTACCGGGCGAAGGCGGCGACCTCCGTCAGCAGCACCGGGCCGTCCCCCGCCTCCGGCGCCAGCAGCGCGCGCACCCGCGGCTCCACCGCGCCCCACGCGGTGCGGGTGTACTCGGCGAACTTGGCCGCGCCGCGTGAGCCCGGCTCGGCCACGTCCGCCCTGAGCAGCGTCTCCCAGGTCGGTTTCGTGCCCGGCGGCACCAGGGCGCGCAGGCACTCCAGGAACAGCCCGGTCGCCGACACCGGCTGCGCCCCGATGCGCTCCGCCGACAACCCCTGGACCGCGGCGGCCGTGCGGCCGTGGTGGACGGTCAGTACCCGGTAGCCGTCGCGCCGGGCCGAGGCGGTCAGCCGCTCCTCCGCCCGGACGGCACCCGCCAGCAGCGGATCGTCCGCGTAGCGGGTCGCAGCGGCGAATCCGGTGCCGCGGTGCGAGCCCCCGCTCGTCAGATAGCTGGACGTCCTGTCGAGCCGGGTGGGCAGATAGCGGAGCGTCCTGGTGTCCTCCCGGGTCGACAGGGTGAGGTCGAACCCGGCGTCGCGCAGGGCCTTCGTCAGCCGGCCGCCGGTCGGCAGGCTGCGCGTGCTCCCGCCCCGGCCGTCCGGCACGACCAGCTCCGGGAACCGGGCCCGTACCCGCTCGTGGACGTCAGCGGCCGGCAACCCCGGCTGCCGGGCGTCGGGAACACTGAGGATCACCCGCACCAGGCCGGCCTGGGCCAGACGCAGCGCCCGGACCAGCGGCAGGTCACGGGGATAGATCTCCAGCCGGGGCGTGGCCGCCGCGTTCTCCGAGGCGGCGGCCGCCAGCTCGACGAGCCGCCGCTCGTCCCACTCGATCAGGCCGGGCGGCGGGGTGACCGCGCCCAGGTCGGTCAGGACGGTGGTGGCGGTCGGCAGTGTCACCAGACCGGCCAGCCGGTCGGCGGTCCGGCCCAGGCGTGAGGCGTAGAGGAGCAGACCGGGGGCGGTCGGGGTCTCCGGCCCGTCGACCTCCCGCACGTCCAGCGCCAGCAGCCCCGCGGTCAGGGACTCCTCCGTCGCCCTGCGGTTGGCCTGGTGCTGGAACTCGGCCTCGTCCGGCTGGAGCTGCTCCACCTCCACGACGGACCGCACCGCGGCGAGTGCCAGCGCCCGGCGCTGCTCGCGCTCCGGGAGCTGGGTGCCGCGGCGCACCGACAGCGCGTCGGCGATCTCGACGGCGGAGGCCACCCGGCCCAGCCCCGTCAGCAGCCCGACGATCTCCTCCCGCAAGGCCTGGACCGCCGGGTGCTTCTTCCAGCGCTTGCGCTCCTCCTTGAGCATCTGCGGGATGCGTCCGGCGGACAGGCCCAGCGCCTTCGCCACGTCCTTCTGCTTCGGCCAGACCCCGATGTCCGGCAGCTCGCCGTGCTCGTCCGGCAGACGCAGCAGCAGGCGGACCATCTCCACCTTGCTGCTGTTGGACCGGTTGTTGTTCAGCTCCGGCACGAGGAGGGTCGCCAGCGCGTCCAGGCTCACCGAGCGCAGCGCGGACTCGCTCAGCCCGCCCGCCCCGTCGCGCTGGGCGAGCGTGCCCAGGAACGAGGACTCGGTGGCGGTGAGCTGGGCCAGCTCCTCCTTCGCCTCGGCACGGCCCTTCGGGGTGAGCGGCGAGAGCGGCTCCTCGCGCAGCAGCTTTCCCCACTGGCGCTGTCTGCGCTGGACCTCGGTGCGCGTCTTGGTGCCCAGACCGGGGGCGTTGAGGAGCTTGCTCCGGCTGTGGTCGAGCAGACCGCCGACGGTGGTGACGCCGAGACCGTAGAGGAAGGACTCCGCGGCCGGGGTGAGCCCGGCGGCCGACAGGTGCGTCTCCCGGGTGACCTGCGCCGCGAGGCGTTCGCGGTGCTCGTCGGCGCTGAGCGGTTCGGCGTCCGCGATGGCGGGCCGCGCGTCCTCGCCGCCGACGGCCCCGCCGGCCTCCGCGGGTGCCGGATCAAAGGAGCGGGAGCGGGAACGGTGGCTGGACGGCGGCGCCTCGGTGGCGTCGAGGAAGATCCGCTTCCAGGCGTCCCGCATCGGCTTCAGCTCGGGGAAGCGGCGCGAGGCGTCCCGGTGCAGCGCCTTCCGGAAGAAGGCCACCAGCCCGTCCCGGATCGCGGGTTCGAAGGCGTCCGCCGCGATGACCGGGTACGGGAACTCCTCCTGGTCGGTCATCCGGGGCGGTACCGAACCGTCCCCCCACTTCGGCAGCTCGGCCGAGGCCATCTGGTGCAGGGTGACCGCGACGGCGTAGCGCTCGGCGTGCCAGTCGTACCAGGAGCGGGACAGGGTGCCGACGAACGGATCGAGGTAGCCCTCCGTACCGGCGTCGTAGTCCTTCGCCGGGCAGCCCGCGAGCGAGAAGTCGATGAGGACCAGTTCGCGGGTGCGGTTCGGACGGACCCGGATCGCGATGTTGTCCGGCTTGATGTCCCGGTGCCAGACGCTCTCGCCCTCCAGGAAGTCCACCGCGCCGAACAGGTAGTCCCCGTACGCCTCCAGTTGGTCCATCCGGAGCCGGCCGCGTTCGCGCAACTGGCGGGCCACCGTCTCGTCGCGGCGCCGGGACCGCGGGGGAGCGCTGCCGGACTCCTCCGCGTCGGCCGCCCGGTCGTCGGAGTCCCGCTCGTCGCCCACGTACTCCAGGACCAGCACCTTGCGGCCCGTGATCAGCTGCGGCTTCGGCTCGACGAGCCGGATCACCCGGGAGTCCGGCCGCAACCGGCCCATCACCTCCGCCTCGCGCTCCAGCACGTCGCCCCGGCTCTCCGACAGCGCGACCTTGAGCACCGCCAGCGGACGCGTCCTGCGGGCCTCCGCCTCCAGGTCGCGGACGAGGAACGCCCGGCTCGTGGAACCGGTGCCCAGGCGGCGGCGCACCTCCCAGCGCCCGCCGAGCACCTCACCGGCCACGGCCTCCAGCGGGTCCTTTCCGGCGTCGGCGTCCGGCTCGCCCTCCGCCGCTCCCGACGGCGAGGTGAGACCGTCCTCGACGATCTCCAGCATCTCCAGGAACTCGTCCACCGAGGACAGCCGCTGCCCCGGCCGGTAGGCCGTCGCGGCCTGCACCAACTCGTCGATGTCCTCGGACAGGCCGTCCACGAGCGAACTGGGACGCAGCCCTTCGCCGGCTTCCAGCCGGGCCACCAGCTCGGCCTGGCTCGCCGCCGGCGGCCGGCCGGTCACCAGCAGGTAGGTCAGGACGCCCAGCCCGTACACGTCCAGGTACACCGGGTCGGCGTTGGGGGCCGTCAGCTCCGGCGCCAGATAGGGGTCGGAGTTCTCCGGCAGGTGCCGCGCCGAGAGGGCGGTCGGCGCCAGACGGTCCGCTCCGGAACCGCTGCCGTCCCCCGTCCCGCCGGCGCGCCGGGTGGCGATCTGCCAGTCCGAGATCTCCAACCGCGGAGTCAGCCACGCGGCCTCCTCGCCGACCGCCTGCCCGCGGGGGCCCCGGTTGCGGGGGACCACGTGCACCGAACGGGCGGCCAGCGCCCGGTGGTGGAGGCGGCCGGAGTGCGCCGAGCGCATGGTCTCGGCGAGCTGGCGGACCAGCGCCATCCGGCCCAGGATGTCGAGCCCCTTGCCGTGCTGGAGCAGGTACTCGTCCAGCTGAAGGGTCTGCGGATGGTGAGCGAAGATCAGCGCGGGGCCCGCGGTGTGACCGGACGGGAAATACTGCTTGAGCCGGACGGCGCCCGGGTGCTGGAACCGCAGAAGCACGGCCGCCTCCCGGCGGGCCGCGTTCTCCACCGACTTCCGGATCGACCTGTCCGAGCCGCGCTCGCTGAGGTAGATCCGCACCCGGGCCACCTCGGGCAGCTCGCTGTGCTTCGCCCGGTAGTCGGCCCAGGAGGTACCGGAGTCGAACGCCTTGCGCTCCAGCTGATACGGCCCGACCTTGTACTCCGCCTCGCTGCGCCGGATCCCCACCCGGTCGAGCGCGGTCTTGACCTCGCGGGAGACGAGACCCGTGATCCGCCGCCGCTCGTCGAGCGGCGGCGCCTCCAGCATGGCCACCAACTCGTCGATGGTGTGGACGCCGTTCTGGTCGTGGGCGGGGAGCCGGACCCGTAGACCGCCGTCCGTGAAGCACACCGCCTCTCCGACCCACACCCGGCGGCCGTTCCGGCCCAGCAGCGACGCGAGTTCCTTCGCCTTCTTGTTGACCAGGTGCAGCGGATTCCCGTGCGGACGCCGATGGCCGCGCGGAGTGGTCTGGATCCAGGTGCCGTTCTCACTGGTCACGGAACCGTGCCAGTTCTTCAGCTCGATCATGCACACGCCGCTGGGAGCGACGACCAGGAGATCCACTTCCCGGACGTGGCCGGTGTTCGCGGTGAAGGTGAAGTTCGACCAGGCACGCCACGGGTCCGAGTCCGGCAGCCGCTTCCGGATCGCCTCCAGGCCGCGGCGCTCGTGATCGAACTCGGACGCGGTGACCGTGGTCCACCGACCTTCCCGCATGCGCCGTCCCGCCTCTTGGTGCCGTGTCGAGTGCCGGTCCGCGCTCGGCCGGGCGCGCCGTCCCCACAGGTCGCGGACCTGGTGAATCCTAACCGCGGGCACCGTCAGCGGGGGCCGCTCCGCGCAGACTCACCGGAGAGGGCCATGGGGTACTCGGTGCGGTCTGGCGGAACGCCCGCAACCTCCGGGCCGGGCACTCGTCCTGACGTGCGGCGCGGCCAAGGCGTGAGAGTGCCGCCTCCGGACGCCGGGCGGATCACCGCCGGTCGAGTTCGTGCCAGGTTCCGAGGGGCATCTCGACCATGTCCGGGATGTCGATGTGTGTCGGGGTGGGAAGAGCATCACCAGGAAGGCCCGGTACGAGACGAGGCCGGTGACCGTCGTGGCCACGGGCCCCAGCACACCCCGGCGCCTGGCGTCCCACCAGATGCCGAAGGTCGCAGCGGACACCCCGCACGCGGCCAGGAGGACACGTCGCAGCCCGTGCACCCACCCGTCCGGGGCGGCGTCCGCACCCGTGCGCCACAGCACGAGCCCGAGGCCGACGAGCGAGGAGGCGTACATCGCCGCGGCGAGGACCCCGACGAGGGAGTAGGCGAGCGCGCCCACGAGGCGCGGACCTGCTCCGGCCCTGCCGGGTATCAGGTCCAGGCCCTCCTTCGTGACCGGTTCGCCGAGGACGACAGCCTCGATCTCGCCCCAGCGCGGAGGATCGGCGAAATCGGTGGTGCGCGCCCACTGCTGGAGCGACTGATCGGCTGGTCTCATCACTGCTCCTTCCGTCCCGGGCCGCAGCGCGCTCCGGGCACCATGCGTCGCCGCACTGCCGAGGCCGCCGCGTTCTGCCACGCGGCGGAGGGCACACGGTATGCACCATTCCGCGCCCCTGCGCTCCAGGGCAGCGGCCGGTCGTTCCGGCCCCGTACGCCTCCCGCGTCCAGTCCCGCCCCGGCGGGCTCACCTGGCCCGCCATGACCACCGCCCAGGAGTGGGCGTGGAGCCGGATCGACGGCATCGGCATCGCCCCCTGACGCGCCTTCCCGGCGACCGCCCACCCGAGGCGCCGCCCCTGCTACCGGAGCCCGGTGGCAGGGGCGGTGCCGTGGCAGGGGCGGCGCCTCCGGCCACTCGGCCTGCCGTTCTGCTCCTTATCGCCACACGTGCCCGGTTTCCGGTGGGAGGATGGCCGACCGATCAGACCGTTGGGGAGAGGCGCGCGTGCACGCTCAGGAGACCACGTTCAAGGAACTCGTCCAAGGCGAGAAGCAGTACCAGGTACCGCTCTACCAGCGCACCTACAGCTGGCAACGGGAGCAGTTGCAGCAACTCTGGGACGACGTGCGGGAACTCGCCGAGGACCAGTTGGCCGGCCGGGCCACCGCGGCGCACTTCCTCGGCTCGTTGGTGCTGGCGCCCGCCCGGATCACGGCCGGTGGCATGCAGCACTGGCTCGTCGTCGACGGCCAGCAGCGGCTCACCACCCTGATGCTCGCCTTCATCGCGCTGCGCGACCGCCACCGGGCGCGGGGAGGCGCGGAGCAGAAGGCCGACCGCATCCACGACCTGATGCTCGTCAACAAGTACCGCAGCGGCGACGCCCACTACCGGCTCCTGCCGACCCAGGCCGACCGGGGCGCCTTCACCGCCTGTGTCGAGTGCTCGCCCCGAGCGGGCGGCCCCGGCAACGTCGGCGCCGCCTACCGGTTCTTCCACGCAGCCCTGACCGAGGGCGAGGAGCGCGGGGGCGAGGCGTGGACGGACGCGGTCGAGCACGTGCTGAGCGGCCTGCTGTCGATCGTCGAGATCACGGCGGCCGAGGGCGACAACGTCTACCGCATCTTCGAGTCCCTCAACAACACCGGCGTGGGGCTCAGCCAGAGCGACCTGCTGCGCAACTACCTCTTCATGGGGCTGCCCAACCGGGGGGAGTCCGTCTACCGCAACCGCTGGCTTCCGATGCAGGAACTCCTCGGCCCGGCCAACCTCGAACTCCTGGTCTGGCTGGACCTGGTCGTGGCCGGCAACAGCCGGGCGAAGCAGAGCGAGATCTACCGCGACCAGAAGGCGCGTCTCGATCCGCTCAGCTCGGACGAGGCGGCGCTCGAAGCCGAGATCGAGTCCCTCGCCCGGAGGGCCGGACGCCTGATGCGCATCCTGGAGCCGGAGCGGGAGCCCGACCCCGAACTGCGCGAGGTGCTGGAGAGGCTGGCCCGCTGGGGCGGGCAGACCCACTACCCGCTGGCCCTCCAACTGCTGGACCGGGTCGACGAGGGACTCGCGGCCCCGCACCAGGCCGCACGTGCGCTGGTCTGTGCCGAGAGCTACATGGTGCGGCGCCTCCTGGCGGGCCACTCCACGACAGGCAGCAACCGGGTCTTCATGGAGATGCCCCGCGAGCTCGAGAAGGAGGAGGACCCGGCGGAAGGCGTGCACCGCATCCTGTCCAAGAACCGGACGGGCGCACGCGTGTGGCCCGACGACGACGCGGTGCGCGCGGCCGTCCGCACCCGGCCCTTCTACCGGGCCGGACGCGCCCGGCAGCGGTTCCAGGTGCTGCGCAGGCTTGAGGAGAGCTACGGAGGCAGCGAACCGGTCGACTACGCCAGGGCGCGCCTCTCCGTCGAGCACGTGCTGCCGCAGAACCCCGCCCAGCAGTGGTTCGACCTGCTGGCGGAGGAGACGGAGGACGGTCAGGGCCCGGAAGAGGTGCACGCCGAACTCGTGCACACACTGGGCAATATGACGCTCTCCGCCGACAACGCGAAGCTTTCGAACCATCCTTTCCGGCGCAAGCAGGAGATCTTGGACTCCAGTGCGCTCCGTATGAACCAGGGCATCGCCGAGCGGACGCGCTGGGGCAAGACCGAGATCCTCGAACGCGCCGCCGACCTGGCGGACCGGGCGGTGCGCCTGTGGCCGGGGCCCGTCGCCGGGACCGTCCCCGACGACGACGAGTGGGCCGGGTGGAGGCAGCTGCGTGCCGCGCTCCTTGCCGTGCCGGCCGGGACGTGGACGACGTACGGGGATGTCGCCGCGCTCATCGGCACCCACGCCGTCCCCGTCGGCCAGCACCTGGCCTCCCGTGCCGGTCTTGACGGCGCGCACCGGGTGCTGACGGCGGACGGCCGGGTCTCGCCCGGCTTCCGTGGGCCCGACGGCCGGGAGTCCGGGGACGCGCGCATCCTTCTGGAGGCGGAGGGCGTCCCCTTCGACGGTTCCGGTCGCGCGCGGCGCACCCACCGGCTGACCACCGCCGACCTGGCGGCGCTGCTGGGCGAGGAGGCGGCGGAGGAGGTGGCAGCCCTTCCGGCCCCTCCGGACGGCGGCCGGCAGCCGGCGGCGGCCCGGTTCGAGGTGCAGTTGCGCGAGAACCAGACGGAGGAGACCGTCCGGGGGACGCTCGACACGCTCAGGTTCTGGGAACACCAGGCGGGTGGTCACCTTGCACACGGCCGGGCGGACGAGACCAGTTGCTTCCCGGTCATCCGGGTCGGGGGCGCGTCCGCTGCCCGGACCTTGTGGCCCCTGGGGATCTATCCGGTCTCGGGGACGGTCGAAGTGGTCTTCCAGTACCTCAAGCGCCGCCCTCCGTTCGACGACGAGCCGCTGCGCCGCGAGCTGATGGCTCGGCTGAACGCGATCGAGGGCATCGAACTGGCCGAGGCCAAGCTGGATCTGCGACCGTCGTTCCCGCTGGAGGTGTTCGCCGAGCAGGGCGCGGCGATCAGCGCGGTCCTGGAGTGGTTCGCGCACACGGCGGTCGTCGCCGAGCGTCGCGGCACGACGGAGGCGGACCCCGGGGACGCCTGACCCCCGGCCCCGCCCGTCCGGCCCCGCCCGTCCGGCCCCGGCCCCGTCCCGTCCCCGTTCGCACCGTGGGACCGGGGCGGGCGGACGGGACGCGCGGGCGCTATCGTCGAGCCGCGAGAAACCAGGCCGGGGGAAACCAGGCCGGGCGGCCCGCGCCGTGCGGCGACGGCAGCTCGCGGGCGGGCCCATGACCGGGGCACGTAGCGGTACGACGGCCAGGTGCCGTCGCGGGGCAGGCGGACAGGCCGGGCGCCTGGCGGTCCGGGGGCATCGGTGACCGAGGGGATGCGGGGGAGCAGTGGAACTGACGGGGCACATAGCAGGGGTACGCGCGGGCACGACCGACCCGGCCGTGCTCCTGGGGGAGTTCCGGCGCACGGTGGTGCTCGCGCCGGTGCTGGAGGGCGGATTCCTGTCCGCGACCATGGGCGGCATCCGCTGGGTCTACGCGTTCACCGACGCCGCCCAGATCCGCCGGTTCGCCGCCGCCCGCGGCGACGTCCCGCCCGAACCCGCCCCGCCTCATGGCGCCGGTGCTGACGCACCCCACGGTGAGGCGGTGGCGGAAGCCCCCCGCACCGGGAGATCCTGGGCGCCCGGCTGCTCGACGTGGTGATACCGGCGCTGGGAACCCCGGCCGGAGTGGCGCTCGACGTCGCCGCCGCGCAGGGCTCGATGCTCTTCCCCCCCCCGGTGCACGGCGTCGTGCCCGATGCGGTGGCCGTGCCCGCTGCCGCGGCCATGGACGGCCCGCGCGCCGCCGGCTCGGTCGGACAGGCACCGGCCGGAGCAGCGATACGTGCCGGAGCGACCGGGACCGGTGGTGCAGGGGGTGCCCGGTGAGCGGGGAGGAGGGAGAACTCGACGTCGGCGCCGAGGCGGTCGCCCTGATCAGCGGCGGTCTGCGCGGGGCGGCGGACGCGTTGGCGGACGTCGGCGACGTCACCGGCTCGCGCCAGGGCGTGGGGATGAGCGGGCTGGCACTGTCGACCATGGAGGCTGGCGGCGGAGAGGTGGCGGAGGCGTTCGAGGGCTTCTGCGACCGCTGGGAGTGGGGCGTGCGCGGTCTGATCCAGGACGCCGAGCAGCTGGCGCAGCGACTCGGGCTGGCGGCGGGCATGACCTGGGAGGAGGACCGCTACCGCGAGGGCTCCTTCAAGGTCGTCGCCAACGCGGTCTCTCCGACGGGCAATCCGCACCTGACGGAGGACGAGGTGCAGCAGCAGCGCTGGCAGGAGCTGCTCACCCCGGACGCACCCGGCTGGAGCGCCCAGTCGCGCGCACAGGCCGCCGAGGACATCGGTCAGGCATGGGACGACACCGGTGACCCGGCACTCGGCGTCCGCGACGCGCGGGAGGACCGGGGCTGATGGGGGTCGGGGACCTGCTCGGGTCTGCCGGGGACTGGATCGACAAGGGCAGGGAGAAGGCCGGTGAACTGGTCGAGGACGCCGGCGACCGGACTGCGGACCGGGTCGAGGACGCCGGCTGGGAGAGCGGCGCGAACTGGATTCGTGACACCTCGAAGTCAGCGGTCAACCGACTCGGCGCCGACGTCGCCGAGTTGCCGCTCGGTCGGACCGACGAACCGAAGAAGCCCGTCCACGGCAGCCCGTCGAAACTGCGCGCCACGGCCGAGCAACTGGACACCCTGCAGCAGTCCTTCGACAGCGTCGGCAGAGGTCTGCGAGCCCTCGACTCCTCGCGGCTGAAGGGCGAGGCGGCGGACGCGTTCCGGGAGCGGGTGGCGGTCGAACCGAAGAAGTGGTTCACCGTGGCGGACGCCTGCGAGAAGGCGTCGAAGGCGCTTCGGGGCCTCGCCGGGACGGTGGAGTGGGCGCAGGGGCAGGCGAAGCAGACCGCGGCGCAGTACCGCAAGGGAGTGAAGGCCTCCGAGGCCGGACGGACGGCCCACGACGACGCGGTGAGCAGCTACGACGCGGCGGTGGAGGAGTACAACGCCACCGCCGCCGACCAGCGCGACCCGGACGGCCTGCCCAGGCGGCCGGGAGCCTTCGAGGACCCCGGCCCGGCCGACATCGAGGCGGCCGAGGAGCTGCTGGCGGAGGCGCGGAGCCAGCGCAACACCGCGCAGAGCACCGCGGCGGACGCTCTGCGCGCCGCGCGGGACGAGTCGCCGCCGATGCCCTCCTACGCGGAGCAGGTCGAGGACGGCGTCACAGGGCTGCGCCTGGACACCGACCACTTGGCCGGCGGGCTGCTGAAGGGCACGGCCGGCATCGTCCCGTTCGCGCGCAGCACGAACATGCTCGACCCGTACGACCTCGCCCACCCGGCCGCGTACGCCACCAACCTCACCAGCACGGCCACCGGGCTGGTGCAGTTGGCCAGGGACCCGGTGCCCGCGCTCCAGGGCACGTGGGAGTCCTTCGACCGGGACCGGTCGGAGGGTATCGGCCGCCTGGCCCCGGAACTGATCGGCCCGAAGGGCACGGGCCTGCCGCGCAGACTGGCCAGGACACCGTCTGAGCTGCCCTCCGGAGCAGGGCGCCGGGACCTGGACCGCAACGGCGCCGAGACGCACGCCCGGAGGGACGAGCAGCGCAGCACCCGGCGGCACCGACCCGGTCGACCTGGCCACGGGGAAGATGTTCCTGCCGCAGACCGATGTGCTGCTGCCGGGCGCCCTGCCGCTGGCGTTCACCCGACGCGTCGAGTCCGGGTACCGGTCCGGCCGCTGGTTCGGCCCGTCGTGGTCGAGCACCGCCGACCAGCGGTTGGAGGTGGACGCCCGCGGGGTCGTCCTCGTCTCCGAGGACGGACTGCTGCTGGCGTTCCCGCACCGTCGCGCCTGGTCGCTCCCCACACCGGGCGCCGAACGGGCCGTGCGCCCGGCGCTGGAGCGCACCGGCCCGGACGGATGCGCCGACCGCTCCTGGCACACCCTGTCCGGCGGCGAGCGCCAACGTGTCCGGATCGCCCGGGCGCTGGTTCAGGAACCGCGCGAACTCCTCCTGGACGAGCCGACCAACCACCTCGACATCCAGCACCGGCTCGAACTGCTGGACCTGGGCCGAGACCCTCCCGTGACGGCCGTCGGCGCCCTGCACGACCTTCAGCCTGGCCGCGACCTACCGCGACCACCTGGTGCTGCTCAGCAGAGTCCGGATCGCGGTCGCCGGGCCGCCCGGCGCGGTGCTGACCGAGGAGCGCATCGCCGGGGTCTACGGGGTGCGGGTCCGGGGCGTGGAGCCGGGCGCGGACGGCCGCCCGCACATCCGCGTCCCCGGCACCCTCGCCGTCCGCCGTCCGCCGTCCGCCGTTGACCGCTGGGCGCGCCGGTCGCGACCGGGCGCGTGGGGCAGGTGCTGCCGTGGGAGTCGCCGTGCGGTCGGCCCGTGGGGCAGCGTCGCGTGCAAATGCCGGTCCGGACACTGCCGAGCCTCCCTGTGCGGGATACTGTCCGCGATGACCGCACGTACCACTGACCCGCAGCCCTCCTCGGACACGGCCTCGCCGCCCCGCTCGGACGCCTACGGGCCCTTCGCCCACCTGACCGTGCAGAACACCGCCCTGTACCGGCAGGTGATGCGGGTGTTCGTCCTGGCCAAGGAGCGGTTCGCCGTCCACCTGCGGCCGGAGGACGTGCACGCCGCCCTGCCCGTCGAGGTGAGGCCCGCCGACGCGGAGGCTGTGGCGAAGGCGCTGGACAGCCTCGTCTCCTGGGGCAACCTGCGGGCCGATCCGGACACCTCCCGCGTCACCGCCGTCGAGGACTTCTACCGCAAGCGGTTCATCTACCAGCTCACCCGGGCCGGGGAGGCGGCCGAGGAGGCCCTGGCCGTCTACGACGAGACGCTCGGCCGGCGCGGCGCCCTCCAGGCCGTCGCCCTGCACGACATCGTCACCCACCTGCACGCGCTCCTCGTCCTCGCTGACGACGCGCAGCCCGACCCCGCGAAGGCGCATCTTGCGCTCGACGCGCTGGCCAGCCGGTTCACCGCACTCGCCGACAACGCGCGGGCCTTCATGGGCTCCCTGCAACGCACCATCGACCTCCACGAGGTCGAGGAGGAGGCGTTCCTCGCCTACAAGGACCGACTCGTCCAGTACCTGGAGCGCTTCATCCAGGACCTGATCACCCTGGGCGGCCGCATCGCCCACCTGGTCGCGGAGTTGGAGCGGGACGGCCGGATCACCGTCCTGCTGCGGGCCGCCGCCGGACGGGAGGCCGCCGACGCGGCGCCCGAGGAGTCCGACCGGGCCGCGCAGCAGGCCCACGACCGGTGGGCCGTACGGTGGGACGGGCTGGCCGGATGGTTCACCAGCCGGGACGGGCGCGAGTCGCAGGCCCGGCTGCTGCGCGGACGCGCTCTCGGCGCCGTCCCCCAACTGCTGGCCGTGGTGCGGACGCTGGGTGAGCGCAGAGCCGGACGCTCCGACCGGTCGGCCGACTTCCGCACGCTGGCCCGCTGGTTCGCGGAGGCACCCGACGACGACTCACGGCATCGACTGTGGCGCACCGTCTTCGGCCTCTACCCCTCCCGGCATCTCGCCGTTGACGCCGAGACCCTCGCAGCCCGCACGGCGCACCCGGTTCCGGCGAGCACGCCCTGGGCGGCGGCCGAACCGCTGCGGATCAGCCCCCAGCTGCGTCGCACCGGGAGCTACGAGCGGCGCGGCAAGCCCCGCCGCGTGGAGGACCGCGGGCAGCACCGGCGGGTGCTCGCCGAGGTGGCGGCGGAGCAGGCCGCGCAGACGGCCGCGGCCCGGGCACGGCTGGCCACCGACGGGCCCACCCGCCTGTCCGACCTCGGTATGCTCGACCCCGACGCCTTCGGCCTGTTCCTGCAACTGCTCGGCGACGCCCTGGCCACCTGGCGTCCCGGTATGCGGCACACCGCGGCGGGCAGCAGCGACGGTTCGGCGGAGATCCGCCTCACCGCGCCCGACACCGACGCCACGGCCGAAGTCCGTACCCCGGACGGCGTGTTCAGCGGGCCCGACCACCTCATCGAGATCATCGACCTGACCGAGGAAGAGAGCAGCATCCGATGAACACCCCGCTGGCAGAGGTGCTCGACGGGCAGCGGGCCGCGGAGCTCCGCAAGGCGGCACGCGCCCTGCTCAGAACACCGCTGCTGCTCGCCCGCGGCAAGCACGGCGACGACTTCCGGCTCGTCCGCCGGCACGCCTCCGCGCTGCGCGAATGGTTCGACCGGAACACCGGCTGGTCCCTCCAGGTGGACGCCGAGACCGCCCGCCTGCGCAGGATTCCCGGTGTCCTCACCGACGCCACCCACCCCGCGCGCGAGACGACCCGTTCCGGTGCCCCCTTCACCCGCCGACGCTACGTCCTGCTCTGCCTCGCGCTCGCCGCACTCGAACGCGGCGAGGCGCAGATCGCGCTCGGCCGGCTCGCCGACCAGGTCGTCCTCGACGCGGCGGACCCGCACCTCGCCGCCACCGGCCTCCGCTTCACCCTCGACCGCCGCGACGAGCGACTCGACCTCGCGGCCGTCGTGCGGCTCCTGCTCGGGCTCGGCGTGCTGCGCCGGGTCGCCGGGGACGAGGAGGCGTACGTGAGCGGCGCCGGCGACGTCCTGTACGACGTGGAGCGTCGGGTGCTCGCCGGGTTGCTCGCCACCCGCCGAGGGCCCTCCACGGTGCAGAGCGAGACCCTGGAGGAGCGGCTCGGCGAACTCGTCGCCGAAACCGCCCTGGACAGCGACGAACTGCGCTTCCGCGCGACCCGCTGGGCCCTCACCCGGCGACTCCTGGACGATCCGGTCGTCTACTACGGCGAGTTGAGCCGCGCCGAACTCGACTACCTCGGCAGCCAGCGCGGCTTCCTCACCGCGCGCATCAACGAGCTGACCGGGCTGGTGCCCGAAGTGCGCGCCGAGGGGATCGCGATGGTCGACCCGGACGACGACCTCACCGACGTGCGGATGCCCGAGCAGGGCACCAGGGGGCACGTCACCCTGCTGCTCGCCGAGCACCTCGCTGCTGCCGACGGACCGGTGACCACCGACCGGTTGGCCCAGCGGGTGCGGGAACTCGCCGTTGAGCACGCGGGGTTCTGGGCGAAGTCCGCACGGGAGCCGGGGGCCGAGCCCGAACTCGTCGAACAGGCCGTCGTCCGGCTCGCGGCGCTCGGCCTGGTCTCCCGCACCTCCGAGGGGGTGGTGCCCCGCCCCGCACTCGCCCGCTACACGGTCGGCGCCCCCGTGCTCCGTGAACCGCCCCTCCGGGCGCCGTCACCCGGCGTCCCCCGTCCCGCGGCACCCGCCCCGACCACGCAGCGAAAGGCCCGCACGCAGTGACCGCTCCCGCCGAGTACCAGACGACCACCACCGCGTCCGGCACCGGGCTCCCCGTGCCGCTGCGCGACCGGTGGCAACCGCTGCGCATCGGACTCGTCGACCTCTTCCACTACGACGTGGAGGAGTTCCACTTCCGCGACGGTCGGCTGCTGCTACGCGGCAACAACGGCACCGGGAAGTCCAAGGTCCTCGCGCTGACCCTGCCGTTCCTCCTCGACGGCGACCTCAGCTCGCGGCGCGTCGAGCCGGACGGCGATCCGGGCAAGCGGATGGAGTGGAACCTGCTCCTCGGCGGGGACCACCCGCACAGTGAGCGTCTGGGCTACACCTGGATCGAGTTCGGCCGCATCGACGAGACCGGCACCCCGCACTTCCGTACGCTCCTCTGCGGGCTCAAGGCGGTGACCGGACGCGGTATCGCCCGCCACTGGTTCGCCGTCACCGACCTGCGCGTCGACCACCGCCCGCAGGCCCCCGCCGAAGGGACCCTGCGCCTGCTGGACGCCACCGGCACCGCGCTGACCCGGGACCGGCTGGCCGAGGCACTCGCCGGCCGCGGCATGGTCCACGACCAGGCGCGGATCTACCGGCGGGCCGTGGACGAGGCCCTCTTCGGACTGGGCGAGCAGCGCTACGGCGCCCTGGTGGACCTGCTGGTCCAACTGCGGCAACCGCAGCTCTCCAAGCGCCCCAACGAGGCCGCTCTCTCCCGCGCGCTGACCGAAGCGCTGCCCCCGATGGACCAGGCCGTGGTCGCCGACGTGGCCGAGGCCTTCCGCTCGCTGGACGAGGAGAAGGAGGAACTCGCCGCCGCCACCGCCGCCGAGCGGGCGGCCGCCGACTTCCTGGAGCACTACCGTCGTTACGCCAGGACCGCCACCCGTCGTCGGGCCCGCCTGCCGCGCGGCGAGCACTCCCGCTACGAGCAGCTGCAGCGCGACTTGTCCGAGGCACAGGCCCGGCACGCCGAGGCGGAGGAGGAGTGTGCGGCGGCCGAGCGGCGGATCGTCGAGTTGGAGGAGGACGACGCCCGGCTCCGTGCCCAGGACGCCGCTCTGCGCGTCGGTCCCGAGATGCGCAGTGCCCGGGAACTGGAGCAGGCCGCCCAGGCGGCCGAGCGGACCGCCCGCGCCGCCGCGCAGGCCGGCGACGACCGGGACCGCGCAGCGGACCTGCACACCCGGGCTCTGGGCCGCAGCGAGTCCGCGCGGAACCGGCTCCGCACCGCGCGGGGCACTGTCGAGGAGACCCTGCGACAGGCGCGGGAGGCGGCAGCCGCCGCACGGGTTCAGCTGCCCTCGGACGCCGTGCCGTCCGAGGCCAGGGCCGCGCCCGGGCCCGGAACCCCGGAAAGTGACGCTCCGGGGAGTGACGTCGCGCTGCGGCGTGACACCGAGGAGGCGGTGGCCCGCGGGCAGCGTGCGCTCGCCCACGTCGAGCGGCTCGCTGAGCGGGCGGAGCACGCGGCGGCGGAGCAGCGTCGGGAAGCCGTCCGCCTCGACGAGGCCGACACCGAGCTCGGGCGTGCCACAGAAGTGCACGCCGAGGCCGAGGAGACCGCCGAGCGCGTCGGACGTGCCCTGGTGAACGCGGTCCGCGAGCGTGCCGGAACCTGGACGGAGCTGGCCTACCCCGACCTCGCCGGCCTGCTGGACCAGCTCCAGGACTGGGTCGGTCACCTCGACGGCCCGTGCCCGGCACGAGTCCGCGCCGCCGAGGCCCACCGGGCCGCGGCGGCACCACTGGCCGACCGGGCGGCGGAGGCCGCCCACCGTGCGTCCGAACTGGCTGCTGTCAGCGAGCGGGTGCGGCAGGAACTCGACGCGCTGGAGGCCGGCGGACGCGGTGCGCCGCAGCCCCCGCCCACCCGCACCCCCGGTCTGCGCGACGGGCTCCCCGGCGCTCCGCTGTGGCGGCTGGTCGACTTCGACGACGCGCTCCCGGCCCCGCGACGTGCCGGCCTGGAAGCGGCGCTCGAGGCCTCCGGCCTGCTCGACGCCTGGGTTCTCCCGGACGGCTCCGCTCTCGCCGCGGATGTGGACGGGCACGACGTGCTGCTCTCTCCCGCCGCCGTGCCCCTGCCCGGCCGTACGCTGGCGGAGCTGCTGCGCCCGGCCGTGGACCGGGACGACCCGCAGGCAGCCGCAGTGGACGACGCGCGGGTCGCGGGTCTGCTGGCCGCACTCGGGACGGGGCCGGAGGACGGCTCCGAAACCTGGGCCGGTACGGACGGACGGTTCCGCGTCGGCGCCCTCACCGGCCGTTGGGACAAGCCCGTCGCCGAGTACATCGGCGACGGGGCGCGGGAGGCGGCCCGCCGCGCCCGGATTGCCGCCCTGCGCACCGAACTCGACCGACTCGGCGAGGAACGGGCGGTCCTCGACGCCGAATCGGACGCCGTGACCGAGCGTCGGCGGGTGCTCGACGCCGAACTCTCCCAGGTTCCCGACGAGAGCGAACTCACCCGGGGGCACGCCCGGGTCACCGCTGCCTCGGAGGGCGTCCGCCGGGCCCGCGGGTGGCGCGAGGAACGACTCGCCGCTCTCACCGGAGCCGCGGAGGACGCGGAGCGGGCTGCCGCCGAACGCGACGACACCGCCGGCGATCTCGGCCTCCCGTCGGATCGGCCGGGCCTGGCCGCGGTCCGCACCGCGTCCGGCGAACTCGCCACCGTGCTGGCCGCGCTCTGGCCGGCGCTACGTGAACGGGCCGAGGCGGACCGGCAGGCCGTGGAGGACCTCGCCGAGGCCGGGCAGTCAGGCGAGCGCGCGGCCGAACTCGCCCGCAGGGCCGACGAGTCCGGGCACGAGGCAGTCGCCGCCGAGGAACTGCACGCCACGCTGCGCTCCACGGTCGGCGCCGCGGTCGCCGAGTTGGAGCGGCGGCTCGCCGAAACCGCGGAAGCCCTGCGTACCTGTGCGTCCGAGGCGAAGCTCGCCCGGCGCAGACACACCGAGGCCCTGGGTGCCGCGGGCAAGGCCGAGGGGCGCATCGAGGAGTTGGAACGCGGGCTGCGCGACGCGGCGGAGTCCCGTGCCGAAGCGGTCGCGGCGCTGCGACGGTTCACCGCGACCGGCCTGATCGACGTCGCCCTGCCGGAACTCACGGCGGCCGTACCGGAGGGCGACACGTGGGCCGCGACCCCCGCCATCACGTTCGCCCGCGCCATCGAGAGCGAACTGGGCTCCACCGACGACTCCGACGGTGCGTGGGAACGCGTGCAGCGCAGGATCAGCGAAGAGTTCAAGTCGCTCCAGGACGTGCTCTCGCGGCACGGCCACTCGGCCTCGGCCCGCATGGTGGAGTACGGCATGGTCGTCGACATCGTCTACCAGGGCCGGGAGCGCGCCGTCCCCGAACTCGCGGAGGCGCTGACCGCCGAGGTCGCCGAGCTCACCCGGGTGCTCTCCGCCCGGGAGCGGGAGGTGCTGGAGACCCATCTGATCAGCGAGGTCGCGGGCACCCTCCAGGAGCTGATCAGGACCGCCGAGCGCCAGGTGCGGGACATGAACACCGAGTTGGAGGAGCGTCCCACGTCCACCGGCATGACGCTGCGCCTGGTCTGGCGGCCTTCTCGCAAGGCACCCGCGGGGCTCGACCGGGCCAGGGAGCGGCTGCGGCAGTCCGCCGACGCCTGGACGGCTGAGGACCGCAGGGCGGTGGGCGAGTTCCTCCAGGCGCAGATCGCCGCCCAGCACAGCGCGGACACCTCGGGAAGCTGGCTCGAACACCTCACCGCCGCGCTCGACTACCGGTCCTGGCACGAGTTCGGGGTCGAGCGACACCAGAACGGCCGCTGGGTACCGGCGACCGGGCCCGCCTCCGGCGGTGAACGGGCGCTCGCCGTGACCGTTCCGCTGTTCGCCGCCGCCTCCTCGCACTACGCGAGTGCGGGCAGTCCGCACGCCCCGCGCCTCGTCACGCTCGACGAGGCGTTCGCGGGCGTGGACGACGACTCGCGCGCCAAGTGCCTGGGGCTGCTGCACGCCTTCGACCTGGACGTGGTGATGACCAGCGAACGGGAATGGGCCTGCTACCCGCAGGTGCCCGGCGTCGCCATCGCCCAGCTCTCCCGCATCGACGAGGTGGCCGCGGTGCTCGTCACCCGCTGGGAGTGGGACGGCACCAGGCGGCACCGCCGCGAGGACCTCCCGCGGCCCGGCGACGCGCCGAAACCGGAGAGGTCGCTCCCGGGGCCGTGGGTGGCCCCCGACGCGGGGGCGCCGGATGCGGGGGCGCCGGACGGCCCGGAGCAGCCGTGGACGTGACCCCCGACGATGCCGGTGTTGCCAACGGGCGCGGCCCCGGTGGTGCGGCCGTCGACGCGGATCGGCTGCGGCGGCTGCTGGGCGGATCAGGGGCGGGCTGGCTGGTCGAGCGGCTGCGCCGCCGACTGGAGCGGGGACGCCCGCTCACCGGCTCCCTCTCCCTCCGTGACCCCACCGAGGCGCAGCGAGCAGCGGTGGAAGCGCTGCTGGGCAGGCCCCCCGGGGACGGCCGCTCGCTGTCCGTCCGGCTGGAGGTCCTGGACGACATGCTGCGCCGTTCCGGCGTCAGCCCCGAGGGCCTCGCCGCGGCCGTCACCGCGCTGACCGGCCCGGTCGTACCGCGCGGTCCACTGCGCCGGGCCGAGGAGCAGGCCTGGCGGGAGGCGTACGCGCCGCTGGAAGCCCTCGCGGAGCGGACCCCGTCCCTGGCCGGATGGGCCGCCGGGCTGCGTGGTGACGGCCGGGTGCGACGGTTCGCCGGCTCCCCCGATACCGCCCGGAGCCTTCTCGTCGACGTCGCGTCGGTACTGGAGTCCCTTCCCGCGGAACCGACCGTGTCCCTCCCGGCCTTCTCCGCCCGGCACCTCGGCCGTGCCCACGCGCTCGACGAGGGCACGGCCCTCGCCACCCTGGTCCTGTCGGGCATCCGGGCGCTGAACAGCCTGCCGGAGGGGACGGGGGCCCAGTGGCGACGGGACGTCTGGGCCTCCGCGGGCCTGCTCCGCGACGAGCTCTCCTCCACCGTCCTGGTCCTGAACCTGCGCGGGAACCACGTCCTGGACGCCATGGCAGACGCGGGCGAGCCGTGCGTGCTGACCCTGCGCCAACTCGTCCGGAATCCTCCTGCGGCCGGTCCCGGCACCGTACGGAGCTGCGAGAACCCGGCGGTGCTGGCGGCGGCCGCCGATGCGCTCGGGCGGCGCTCCGCGCCCCTGGTGTGTCTCCAGGGGCAGCCGTCGGCCGCCGCCCTGACCCTGCTGCGGCATCTGCACGGACACGGCGCGGACCTGCTCCACCACGCGGACTTCGACTGGGGCGGACTGCGCCTGTCGTCCGTGCTGATGCGGAACGTGCCCTGGCGTCCCTGGCGCTTCACGGCCGCCGACTACCGCGCCGCGATCCGGAAGCAGCCGGACGGCCCGCCCCTCGCCGGACGACCGGCCGAGTCCCCCTGGGACCCGCAGCTCGCGGGGGCGCTCCGCGGGACGGGAGTCCGCGTCGAGGAGGAGGCGGTCCTCGACGCGCTGCTGGACGACCTCGGTTGAGCGCCGTGGCCGGTCGGCCGGGAGTACCGCGACACGCGCGCCGGCGTCCCGGCCTTCGGGCGTCCCGGGGCGCGCCGTGCCCTGAGCAGCCCCGGGCTGGGTCTTCGCACGGGCCACGGGGCACACTGCTGGGGTAGCAGTCCCGCGAACAAAGAGGACCACGCATGATCACGTTGCAGAAGGAAGACGGACCGGCCGACCTCGGTGGGGTGACGCACCTGGCCATCGGGGTGTCCTGGGACCCCACTGCGGGGAGCAGTGGCGGCGTGCTCGGCAAGCTCCGCCAGAAGGCCGGCACCGACCTCGACCTGATCGCCATCGCGATGCAGGGCGCGGACCCGGTACGGCTGGCCGGACTGGACTCGCTCGACCCGCTGGGCAACGGATCCCTCGTGCACAGCGGCGACAACCAGACCGGCCGCGGCGCCGGTGACGACGAGACGGTGACCGTCGAGTTCTCCCGGGTGCCGACCAACATCACGTCCATCGTGTTCGTCGCCGCCGCCTACAAGAAGCGGAGCGCGTTCCAGAACGCCCGGAACATCAGCTTCAAGGTGTACGACGCCAGTGGCGGCTCCAGCCAGCAGGTGGCCGACATCTGGCCCAGTCTGCTCACGAACGACAACGGCTGCGCCGTGGCCAAGGCGGTCAGGGACGGCGCGGGGTGGAAGCTCCAGGTGATCAACGAGACCGGCAAGATCAAGCAGGGCGACGAGCAGTCGCTGATGCGCTTCGCCGTCAGCAAGTAACGCGCACCGACAGGGCGGCGACCGCGGGCAACCGCACCCGGCGATCCGGACTCCCACCGGCCGGGCCGGGACGCGCGCAGCGGGTCCGGGCACCGATACCCAGGCGCCCGGACCCGCGCGGTTGCCCTGTCCGGCTCGCAGCGGCGGCCTCCCGTGCGCTCTCGCGCGGGTGCGGGGGCGGGTGGCGATCTGCTGCCCAGGGCTCAGGGCCGACTGCTGGTACAACGCGGTGGCAGGCTCGTTGCCCGGAATCACCGCGAGTTTCAGCCTTGCAGCACCCGACTGCCGCGACCATGTCTCGACCGCCGCCACCAGTTGGCCTCCGACGCCGCGCCCTCGCGCCCGGGGGCTGACCCACACCGACCTCAGCTCGCATGTGCTGCTGTCCGCAGAAAGGCCGGCGGCCATCCCGACTGCCCGGCCATCCAGCAACGCGACGACGTTGAAGGAGGCGGGCATCGCCAGACGCGCACGCCACCGTTCCTCGCCGCCGCTGTGCCAGTCCGCGAGCCGAGCCTTGAATGCCTGAGGTGCCTCACTCAGGGCCGCGAGGCGAACGTCCCGCCACAACGGCCAGTCGCTTGTCGTGAGAACCCGAAGGTGCGCCATGACAACGAGTCTGCCTCGACGCTCGTGGGGCGGTCCACGGCACCTCGGAGTCCGGCGAGACAGGTGGGCCGTTGCAGACGGCATTCAGTTGTGGCGGGTCGGAGGGCTGTCGAGGTCGGGGCGGCCACGAAACGGCCGTCGGCTCGCGTCGCTCCCACCGTGATTCTCGTGGCCCTCCGATCGGCTGTGCTGATGCCGGCCGAACACCTCCGACCGGGTGCGGTGGAGGGCGCCTGCCACCCGACCACGTACGCCCTCCGTGGCAGCACCGACTCCGCGTCCGGTCGCGGCCCCCGGGACCGGCCGGGTGTCCGGTCCCACAAAGACGGTGCCGGGGGCCGGGGACGCCGGTGGAGGCGCAGGGATCGGCCTCCTCCGAGCCGTGGCGGCCGAGTCGGCGCCCGGCCGAGTCGGCGCCGGGGCGGGGCCGGGCGGGTGAGGCGTGTCTCATCGGGGGGCGGCCCCTTGATATGCAACTAGTTGCATATCAGGATCGGGGTCATGGCGCTCGAACACGCGATACTCGTCTCGCTGCTGGAGAAGCCGGGCTCCGGATACGAGCTGGCCCGGCGGTTCGAGCGGTCCATCGGCTATTTCTGGACCGCCACCCACCAGCAGATCTACCGCGTGCTGAAGCGGATGGAGAGCGTCGGCTGGGTCGACGTCCGGGAGGTGCCGCAGCAGGCACGGCCGGACAAGAAGCAGTACTCGGTCGCCGCGTCCGGGCGGGAGGCCCTTTCCCGGTGGCTGCACGAGCCGATCGAGCCGGAGAGCGTCCGGCACGACCTCGCGGTGAAGATCCGGGGAGCGGCCTTCGACGACCCGGCCGCACTGATCCGCGAGGTCGAACGTCACCACCGGGCGCACTCCGACCGCCTGGCGCACTATCTCGCCGGGGAGCGGTGCGACTTCCCGACGGCCGCACAGGCACCGCCACAGGTGCCCACGCAGGCACCGGCACAGGCGTCCACGCAGGCGCCGGGCCTGCCGCAGGGGCCGCCAGCGGAGACCGGGTCGGCGCCCCCTCCCGGGGCGGAGGGGGCCGGAAGGGACGGGCGGGACGCCGGGCGGGAGCTCCAGCACGTCGTGCTGCGCGGCGGCATCGCCTACGAGCGGATGACGCTGGCCTGGCTCGACGACGTCCTCGCCACGCTCCGCGGGCTCGCCCCCGACGCCTGACCGGCGCCCACCGCGCCGAGCGAGGTCGCCGCGCGTGCCGGGCACCGCGACCTGCCGCCCCCGCACCGCCGACCCTCGCACTCCGCCAACCCCGCACGCTGTCACCCCGTACCCGCCGCCCCCGCACTCCCCACCCGAAGCCGCAATCCGAACCCTCAAGCCGGAAAGGCGTATCCCATGGCCGACTCGCTGCTGTTCAACCCGCGCACCTACGACCCCGCGCACTTCGACCCGGAGACCCGGAGGCTGCTGCGGGCCACCGTCGCCTGGTTCGAGAGCCGTGGGAAGCGGCAGCTCATCGAGGACTACCGCTCGCGCGCCTGGCTCGCGGACTTCCTCGCCTTCTCCGCGAAGGAGGGGCTCTTCGCCACCTTCCTCACCCCCTCGGCCGAGGCGGGGGAGTCGCAGGACAAGCGCTGGGACACCGCCCGGATCGCCGCCCTCAACGAGATCCTGGGCTTCTACGGGCTGGACTACTGGTACGCCTGGCAGGTGACCGTCCTCGGCCTCGGCCCCGTCTGGCAGAGCGGCAACGCCGAGGCCCGCGGCCGGGCCGCGCAACTCCTGGCCGAGGGGGAGGTGTTCGCCTTCGGGCTGTCCGAGAGGACGCACGGCGCGGACATCTACTCCACCGACATGCTGCTGGAGCCCGACGCCGACGGCGGCTTCCGGGCGACCGGTTCGAAGTACTACATCGGCAACGGCAACGCCGCCGGGCTGGTGTCCGTCTTCGGCCGCCGCACCGACGTCGAGGGCCCGGAGGGGTACGTGTTCTTCGCCGCCGACAGCCGCCACCCGGCCTACCGCCTGGTGCAGAACGTCGTCGACTCCTCCAAGTTCGTCAGCGAGTTCCGGCTCGCCGACTACCCCGTCGGCCCGCAGGACGTGCTGCACACCGGACGGGAGGCCTTCGACGCCGCCCTGAACACCGTCAACGTCGGCAAGTTCAACCTGTGCGCGGCGTCGATCGGGATCTGCGAGCACGCCATGTACGAGGCGGTCACGCATGCCCGGAACCGGTTCCTGTACGGCCGTCCCGTCACCGACTTCCCGCACGTGCGACGGGAGTTGACCGACGCCTACGTCCGGCTCGCCGGGATGAAGCTGTTCAGCGACCGGGCCGTGGACTACTTCCGCTCCGCCGGTCCCGAGGACCGCCGCTACCTGCTGTTCAACCCGATGACGAAGATGAAGGTGACCACCGAGGGCGAGAAGGTGGTCGACCTGATGTGGGACGTCATCGCGGCCAAGGGCTTCGAGAAGGACACCTACTTCGCCCAGGCGGCCACCGAGATCCGCGGGCTGCCGAAGCTGGAGGGCACCGTCCACGTGAACCTGGCGCTGATCCTCAAGTTCCTCCGCAACCACCTGCTGGAGCCCGCCGCCCACGAGCCGGCCCCCACCCGGCTCGACGCCGCCGACGACTCCTTCCTCTTCCGGCAGGGTCCGGCCCGCGGGCTGGGGTCCGTACGGTTCCACGATTGGCGGCCCGCCTACGACGCGTACGCCGCGGTGGCCAACGTGGCCCGGTTCCGCGAGCAGGCCGACGCGCTGTGCACGTTCGTCACCGAGGCCGCGCCCGACGCGGAGCAGAGCCGCGACCTCGACCTGCTGCTCGCCGTCGGCCAGTTGTTCGCCCTGGTCGTGCACGGCCAGCTCGTCCTGGAGCAGGCGCGCCTGACGGGCGTCGAGGAGGACGTGCTGGACGAGCTGTTCGCGGTCCTGGTGCGGGACTTCTCCGCGCACGCCGTCGAGCTGCACGGCAAGGACTCGGCCACCGCGGAGCAGCAGCGGTGGGCTCTCGGCGCGGTGCGCAGGCCGGTGGCGGACGAGGCGCGCACCGCGCGGGTCTGGGCCCGCGTCGAGGCGCTGTCCGGAACGTACGAGATGGCGGAGTAGCGTGCGCCCGCCGGGTTCCTACTGCGGGCGGACCCGCTTGTAGGCTGTGCGGATGGTGCATCAGCACGCGGTGGACGGAGTGTTCGGGGCGCTCGCGGACGCCGCGCCCTCGGAGGCGGCGGTCGGCGGGGTACCGGACTGGCTGGCGCAGGTGGCGGGGGTACTCCTGGACGGGCCCGCCGCCTCCGAGGCCCGCTCCCGGATGCGGCGGGTCCGGGGGGAGCTCGCCCGCCTGGACGGTGTCCCCTTCTCCGTCGTCCACGACTGGCACGCCCGTACGGTGAGCCCGCTGCTCGTCGCGGCGAGCGGGGCGCGGGGTGGGGACGTCCGGGCGTACCAGCAGGTCCGCTCGCTGCACGAACGGGCACTCGCCGGGGAACCGGTGGCCGAGGCGCAATGGCGGGAGGCGTTGGAACCGGCGCTGCGCGAGGTCTACCGCCACGCCTTCCCCCGAGAGGCGGCGCACGCGACGGCCGCGGCGGCGGCCGACTCGTTCGCCCGCTCCCGCGGGTGGAGCGAGGCGGAGGCCGCCGAGTACGGCGAGACCTACGCCGCGCTGAACACGGGGGCCTGCGCCCGGATGCACGAGGAGGCCAACGCGTCCGCCCATGCGGCGGCGCTCGCCGCCGCATGGGCCGCGGCGGACGCGGCGGCCTACGCGGCCACGTACCCGGCCGCCTTCGTCCGCGGGTGCGTCCGTGCGACGGCGACGGACGGGACGTCCCAACTGCTCTGCCTCGCGCGGTTGGCCGGGGGCCTTGCCGACGCCCTCGCCCGCGCCGCCCCGAGGCCGCCTGCCTGACCGGCCGCCGCCGTCACCCGGCCGGGCCCCGTCATCCGGCCGGGCCCCGTCATCCGGCCGGGCCGTGGCTGCGGCTCAGGGGGTGAGCGGGCCGCCGTTGATGGCGACCCGCTGGCCGTAGCGGCTGAGCGGGTAGTAGTCGTACGTGGCGTGGTGCTGGACGCAGCGGTTGTCCCAGAAGACCAGGGTGTCCGGCTCCCAGCGGACCCGGCAGCTCAGCAGCGGGCGGTTGGGCACCACCGAGAACAGCAGGTCGAGGAGGGCGCGGCTCTCGTCGGCGGACAGTTGGGGGATACGGGCGGTGTACGCCGGGTTCGCGTAGAGGATCGCGCGGCCCGTCTCCGGGTGCCGCACCACCAGCGGGTGCTCGCTGCGGGGCGGGACGTAGCCGACCGGGGGTGCCTGGCCCTTGAACGCGAGCGCGCCGTCGTGCACGGCCGTGAGTTCGCCCAGGAGGCCGCGCAGCGCGGGGGAGAGCATGTCGTGGGCGAGGTGCATGTTGGCGAACAGCGTGTCGCCGCCGCTGCCGCCCTCGGGTGTGCGGGTGAGGTGGAGCATCGAACCGAGCGAGGGCTCCGCGTCCGCCGTGCCGTCCGCGTGCCAGCCGTTGCCCGCCACGTTCTCCGCCGCGGCGTCGGTGCGGATCTCCAGGATGAAGGGATCGCCTTCGGGCGGGGGCGGGTTGACCGGGCGCAGCGTGCCGAAGTGGGCGGCGAAGCGCTTGTGTGCCTCCTGGGTGAGTTCCTGGTCGCGGAGGACCAGCACATGGTGGTCGAGGAACGCGGCGCGCACCTCGGCGAGTTGCTCCTCCGGCAGGTCGGCCGAGAGGTCCACGCCGGACACCTCGGCGCCGATGACGGGGGTGAGGGGCGCGACGCCGAGGGTCCGGTACTCCCGCGGCTTCCTGGTGGTGAGACGCTCCAGCGCGGCCAGTTCGTACGGCTCCATGGGGTTCTCCTGACAAGGGGGTGAGTGGAGGCGGGACGGTCCTACAGGCCGCGGTCGAGCAACTCGGCGAGGACGAGGCGGCCGAAGGCGAGGTTGCCGTGGATCTCGTCGTCCGGCTCGCAGAGTTCGGGGCGCTGGCGGCCGTCCGGTCCGGTGGTGCGGTCGCGCAGGTCGACGGTCTCCACGTCCAGGGCGCGGACGGCGCGGAGCACCGCCTCCTGCGCGGCCGTGAACACCGCCGGGTCCGACTGCCCCGGCACGCGCTGCGGTGGGAGGACGGCGAGGGTCCGCAGACCGAGGCCGCGGGCGTGCGAGTAGAAGGCGAGCGCGTCGCGCACCGAGGCGCGGATGATCGCGTCGAACAGCGGACCGGTGAGGAACCCGGCCGGCCAGGACCCGTCGGGCTCCTGGTACAACCGCCAGTTCTCGCGGGTGGCGAGGAAGTGGGCGCAGAACCCGAAGGTCACCACCAGCGGGACCCGCAGGCTGCCCAGGTCGGGCGCGCCCAGCTGGGTCAGGAAGCCGCGGTAGCGGGCTTCCGCTTCGGGGTCCAGGAACTGCACATCGTCACCGCGGGCGGTGAAGAATCGGTCGGTGAACTCCCGCCCGGCGCCGATCGGTCCGCCGAGGAAGGGGATGCGGGCCCGCCGGGCGGCCCTGCCGACCGGACCGGCGTGCGAGTCGCCCAGCAGCAGGAACCTAGCGGGGGCTCCAGTAGTCGAGCACGGCGTCGTCACAGACGTCCCCTCCTCCCGCGGAGGGACTCGGGCCGGGACGGGCCTCCGTCGGCGCCGGAGGAGCGGCCCGGTCGCGGGAGGCGAGCCCGGCCAGGAAGTGTCGCACGACGAAGGCGACGCCCTCCGGAGTGACGGCCCGCAGGTTGGGTGCGTAGAAGCCGCTCCGGAACGGCACCCCGGTGATCAGCTCGTAGGCCGGGAAGTAGTCGACGTGGTCGAGTTCCCGGGCCAACTGCCCGGCCACCGCGCGCAGCAGCGACTTGGTGTGGCCGTTCGCGGTGAGCGCGTGCTCCCCGGTGGCGGTCGCGGTGAGCGGCTGCGGGGAGACGGTGAGCAGCACCCGCAGCGCCGGGTTCGCCTCCCGGGCGAGCGCGACGGCCTCGGACAGGTCCTCGTGCACCTCGGCGAAGGAGGGACGGTGCAGCACGTGCCGCTGCGCGTCGAAGGTGCCGCGCACGGTTCCGGGGCACGACGGGTAGGCCGTGCCGCGCCCGGGGCCCTTCGCCGACCGCCAGGTCTCGGTCAGGCCCAGAGTGAAGAGGAGGCAGCTCGCCTCGGCCAGGGCCGTGCGGATCGCGGCGAGGGTCGCCGCGCGGGCCGCGTGGACCTCCTCGGCAAAGGCGTGCCCGCCCGGTTCGACGGCCGGGCGGTACGGGTCGTGGTGGCGGCCGTCCTCCTGCCATGTCTCCTCCGGCGGCGCCGAGCGGCCCAGGGCCCAGGAGAGCCACTGGCGCAGCACGGCGGCGGTGTAGATGTTGCCGGTGCGGAAGGAGAACTCGCCGTAGTGGCGTGCGCGCCGCTCCTCGGCGGTGAGTCCCGGAGGTGCCGGTTCCGCGTCGTACCAGTCCATGCCGTGCTCCAGCAGGGCCGGCCCGAGCCGGGCGGCGAAGCAGGAGCCCGCGGTGAGCACCGGGTCGTCCTGGCCGATGCCGAACTTCGGCGTCCACACCTCCGTGATCGCCTGCGGCTCGGGTTCGGCCACGGCGGGACGCCAGAACGAGCGCACCGGGAGTGACGCGTAGGGATTCACGTGCGGGGGTCTCCGATCGTCGGACGGGTTCGGCGGGTGGGAGGCACGCGGTCGGCCGGGCTCGGACGGGCGTCAGCCGGACGCCGACGGGGGCGACACGGCGGCGTTGAGCACCGCGGCGACGGAGGCCGCGGCGGGTGCCCGGACGACGCCGTAGTGCGTGGTGTCGAGCAGGTGCCACTGCTGCGGGCCGCCGAGGCAGGGCTGCCACCGCGCCCGTTGCCTCTCGGCGGTCTCCCGGAGCGGCAGCCCGGGTTCCTGGTGCTGGGCCAGCCAGATTCCGGCGGGGGTGGCGGCGAGCCGCCGCACCCGGTGGTCCGCCATGCTGCGCAGATTGGCCCGGCAGCAGCGGGCCAGCCGTTCGGCGTACGCGGCCGCCGCGTCGCCGGTCGGACCCTCACCGGCCGTGTGCTCCCCGGCCCGGCCGAGTTCGGCTGTGAACACCGCTTCGAGCCCGGCGTCGTCGTAGGAGCCGAGGGTCGCTCCCGCACCGGGCGGCGGCGGGTCGAGGAGCTGGACCTCGGCCACCGCCTCCCCGGCGTCCTCCGCCTGTGCCGCCATCTCGGCCACCACCCAGCCGCCGAAGGACCAGCCGGCCAAGCGCAGTCGGCGGCCCGGGACGGGGAAACGGTTCCGCAGCGCGGCCAGGTAGTGCGCGGCGCGCTCTGCCACACTCCACTCCGGCACCTCCGGGTCGCGCAGGGCGGGGTCGGCGATGAGGCAGACCGTCAGCCGGGCGTCGAGTGCCGAGACCAGCGACCGGTAGGCCTGGACGTCCCCGCCGACCGGGTGCACCAGGCACAGCACGTCCTCGCCGCTGCCCTCCTGCCAGACCTCCGGAGCCACCGTCGCCCCGCCCTCCGTCCGTGCCGTCTCCCGGATGTCGCGCACGATGTCCGCGAGGCTCACCAGGTGTCCGAGTCGCGAGAGTTCCAGCTCGACGCCGAAGTGTCCCTGCACCTTGCTGATCAGGTCCAGCATGGTGAGCGAGTCGGCACCGAGGTCGTACAGCGCTGCGTCGGGATCGAGATGCTCCACGCCGAGCCAGGTCTCCAGCCACTCGGTGAGCAGCGCGGCCGACGACCCGGGGGGACGCGCGGCCACGCCGTCGCCCGCCGCGTCGATCTCCGCCGCGCCGTCGCCCACCGGTTCGCCGCTCGCCGCCGCCACCGCGTCGCCGGTTCCGGCCCCGGTGGCGGACCGAGCCGGGGACGTCACCGGGAGCGCTCCGGTCGGGGCGTAGAAGGCCGCCCGGGCGGCCTCCGGATCAGTGGTGGAGACCATGAGGTGCGGCAGTCGCAGGGCGACCGCACGTCCGAACACCCGCTGCCCCTCGCGGACCGTCAACCCTGTGGCGAGGTGGCTCCGGTGGCGCGCGTCCGCAGCCGGTGCCCGCAACGCCATACCGGTCTCCCGCCACACGTCCCAGTCGACGGTGACGCGGACGGTGCCGTCGGCCTCCTCGGGCCGGTGGAGGGCGAAGCCGTCCAACAGGCCGTTGGCCGCGGCGTAGTCGAACTGGCCGACCCCGCCGAGCACCGCCGACATGGACGAGCAGTAGACGGCGAGGGCGGGCCGGTAGCGGACCGCGAGCGCCTCCACCAGCAGGGCGCCGGCCAGCTTGCCGGCCGTCCCTTCCGCCGCCGTATCGGCGTTCCGCCGGACGAGCAGCGCGCCCTGCCCGGTGCCGACCGCGTGGACGACGCTGTCGAGGCGGTCGGTGTGCGCGGCGAGCAGGTCCACCACGTCCTCGGTGGCCGTCGCGCTCAGGTCCGCCTCGACCGCGGTGACGCGGCTCTCCCACCCGGCCGGCGCTGTGGGCAGCCGCGCCCCTCGCGCCAGCAGCAGGACGCGTCCGGCGGTGTGCTCCAGCAGCCATCCGGCGATGCCGGAACCCAGCCCGCCGGTCCCGCCGAGCACCAGGTGCACCGACTCGGCCGACCCCGGCAGGGCGGCAGCCCCGGGATACCCGGCCGACGACGGTGACGGCGGCGGTGACGGCGGCGGTGACGGCGGCGGTGACGGTGACGGCGAGAGGGGCGGTGGCGGCGCACCGTCGGACGGCACCGGCAGGAGGTGCCGTTCCCACCAGAACCCCTGCCGCAGTGCCAGCCGGACCGGCAGCCGCTCGGGGGCGCCGCCCGTCATCAGGTCCGCCAGCGGCGCGGCCGCGGAGGTCAGCGCGGGGCCGGGCAGGTCCACCCACCGGCTGTGGCGGCCGGTCTCCTGGGGGACGACCGCGCAGGCCCCGGCGAGCAGCCCCAACTCGGGTCGTTCCACGTGGCCCTCGACCGGCGCGGCACCGTGGGAGAGCAGCCAGATCCGCAGGTCCGGCCGCGCAGGTCCGGCTGCGAGCGCCTGCACCAGTGCGGCCACCGTGTCGAGGCACGCCCGGCGTGCGGCCTCCAGCGCAGTCGGACCGACCCGTCCCCCGACGGACAGTCCGAGGCCGTGCACCCAGTCGATCCCGACCCCGGGGGCCGCAGGCGCTCCGGACGCTCCGCTCGCCTCGAAGGGAGCCGATCCGTCGCGTGCGTCTCCGCCCTCCAGGGCGTCCAGGAGCGCGCGCAGTGAGTCGGGGTCCGACGGGTCCACCTCGTAGACGTTCGTCGAGCGGCGGGCGAATGCCACGGCGGCGGTGACCCGGACCACCCGGGCGTACGCCTCCTCGAAGGAGCGGACGGCCTCTTGCGCGGCCGGTCCGTCCGTCAGCAGCACCAGGGTCCGGTCGGCCCGAGCCGCCGGGACGGCCGATGCCCGGCGCAACCGCGCCCACTGGGGTTGGCGCAGCCACGCGGACTCGTCGAGCCGCTGCGGCGCCACCCCCGCCGGACCGGTTGCCGGCTCCGCTGCCTCCGTCGGCGCTGCGGGCCCCGGGCTTTCGGTGACCCCCGGGATCTCCGCCGCCCCTGCGCTGCCCGCGACCTCCGGAGACGGAGCGAAGGAGTAGTCGGTGAGGGCGAAGGCGGGCGGAGGGAAGTCCCAGGGCGCCTGGGCCGACGCGCCTGCGGAGACGGGGTCCTCGTCGCCCTGCGGCGGACCGGCGGATGCCACCGCCGCGGACACGGGAGCGGGCGCGGGCGTGCGGACGCCGGGCGGTGTGCCGAGGTCGTCCCGGGGCCGCCCGGGGGTCCGGTCCGCGCCGGCCCGGGTGGCGGGCCGGATCGCGGCGTCGGCCTCCTCGGAGGCGATGTCCCCGGAGGCCACGGCCCGGAGCCAGGCCACCGCGTCGGAGACGCGCGGGCAGTGCCCGACGGCGCGATGGCGGCCCGGCGGTCGTCCCGCGCGCAGGTGCCGCAGCACCTGTGCGTAGGTGCCGGGCCGGGCGGTGAGGTACGCGGCGACGCGGGCGGCGTCCCCGCGCAGTCCCGCGAGGCTGCTGCTGGACACGACCAGCGGGGAGACGACCGGGCGGAGCGCCGCCGAACCGTCGGTGCCCGCACCGGCTGTGCGGGTGCCGACGGCCGTCTCCGCCGCCGCCGCGGCGGGGCTCGCGTGGTCGGCCGACTCCAGGAGCAGATGGGCGTTGGTGCCGCCGATGCCGAAGCTGCTCACGGCCGCCACCCGGTGCTCGGCCGCCGGCCAGGGCCGCGCCTCGGCCGGGAAGTAGAAGGGCGAGGTGTCCGGGCCGAACTGCGGGTTGGGCGCACGGAAGCCGAGGGTGGGCGGGATGAGACCGTGGTGCACGGCCAGTGCGGCGCGCACCAGGCCCACCACCCCCGCCGCCGCGCCCAGATGGCCGATCTGGCTCTTGACCGAGGTCAGCGCGCATCGCCCGGAGCGCCCGGGGCCGTACGCCTGGCGCAGTGCGCTCACCTCGACCGGGTCGCCCAGCCGGGTGCCGGTGCCGTGGGCCTCGACGCAGCCGACGTCCGAGCCGCTCCGGCCGCTGCGCCGCAGCGCCTCCCGGATCACCGCCCGCTGCCCGGAGAGCGAGGGAGCGCTGTAACTCAGTTTGTCCGCACCGTCGTTGTTCACGGCCGAGCCGGTGATCACCGCGTACACGGTGTCGCCGTCGCGCCGGGCGAGGCGCAGCGGCTTGAGCACCACCACGCCCGCGCCGCTGGCACCGACCGTGCCGTCGGCGTCGTCGCTGAACGGGCGGCAGTGTCCGTCGGCGGAGAAGATGTGCTGCGGCCGGTACCGGTAGCCGCCGGACATGCCGGTGTCCACCAGTACGCCGCCGGCCAGCATGACATCGGCCTCGCCACCGCGCAGCAGCCCCGCCGCCAGGTGGACGGCGACGAGTGAACTGGCGCACGCCGCTTGGGCGGTGAGCGCCGGGCCGGTCAGGCCCAGGTGGAACGCGGCCCTGGTGGCGAGGAAGTCCTTCTCGTGGTGGAGGGCCCACTGGAAGCCGTCCGGCACGGCAACAGGAGCGTCGGCGGACGCGGACGCGCGCAGCATCGCCTGGAAGTAGGTGTTCTCACCGGCTCCCGCGATCAGCCCGACCCGTGTCGCGGAGGTGTCCGCGATACCGGCGTGCGCCAGCGCCTCCACGCAGTTCATCAGCAGGTGGCGCTGCTGCGGGTCCATCAGACGGGCGTCCTGCGGGCTGATGCCGAACCGCTCCGGATCGAAGGCCAGCAGGCCGTCCATCTGGCTGCGGGCGCCGACCAGTCCGTCGGCGGCGTCGAAGTACTCGATCCCGGTACCCCCGCTGCGGACCATCTCCCAGAAGGAGGCGAGATCCGGGGCGCCCGGCAGCCGCACCGCCATGCCGACGACGGCGACGGGCTCCTCCCCGTCCTCCCGCTGCGGGTTCCGCGGCCCGCGCCGCTCCGGGAGGTCCCCGCGGGCGCGGTTCTCCGCGTCCGCGCCGCCGACCGGGCTTCCCGGCGCCGCTCCCGCCCGCTCGCCACCGGACTCCGGCGCCTCCGTCTCCGCCCCCGGCACTGCGGGCTGCGCCGGGGGACGCGGCGCTGTCGTGGCCAGGTGGGTGGCGAGGGCGCGGACCGTGACGTGCTCGAAGAGGTCGGCCACGGTGAAGCGGAGGCCCAACTCGGTGGTGCAGTGCAGGTGGAAGCGCATCAGGCCCAGGCTGGAGGCGCCGGCCTCGAAGAAGGACCGGTCCGGGGCGACGGGCACGCCGATCACGCTCTCGAACGCCTCGGCCAGCCGCTTCTCGCACGCGTCCGCCGTGGCGTCGCCGCCGGTGCGCTCACCGGTGTCCTCGCCAGGCTGCGCGGACGCGTCCCCGCGGGGCGCCGAGCCGTCCGGTTGCGGGCCCTCCTGCGGGGCGAGGTCCGCACCGGGGGCCCGCAGGGCGGCGGCGCGGTCCAGCTTGCCGCTGGGGGTCCTGGGGAGCTCGTCCAAGCGCCGGAATCGGGTGACGCGCACCTGCGGCGGCAGCAGGCCGGCCAGGTGGGCGGCCAGTTCCCCGGCCGAGGGGACGCGGTCCCGGCACTGTACGCAGGCGACCGGCGTCTGCCCGTCCCGGGCGAGGACGGCGTTCACCACGTCCGGGTGGCGCAGCAGGGCCGCCTCCACCTGGCCGGGTTCCAGCCGGTGGCCGCTGAGTTTCCACTGCGCGTCGTCGCGGCCCAGGTAGTGGAGCAGGCCCTCCCGGTCGAAGCGGGCCCGGTCGCCGGTGCGGTAGCAGAGACCGACGCCCGGCACCTCGGTGAAGCGCTCCGCGTTCGCCCGTGGATCGGCCGGGTAGCAGCGGGTGGCCATCGTCCCGCCGACGAGCAGCCGGCCGGGTCGTCCCGGTGGCACGGGCTCGTCCGCCTCGTCGACCACCCGCAGTACCGCCCCCGCCACCGGACGGCCGATCGCGGGGCGTTCCGGCCACTGCGCCGGGTCCCCGTCCAGGCAGAGGGCGCTGACGACGTGCGTCTCGGTCGGGCCGTAGTGGTTGAACAGCCGGGCGCCCGGCATGTCCGCGAACCACCGGCGGATGGCCGGGGTGCAGACGAGCTGCTCGCCCGCCGTCACGACCTCCCGCAGTTTCGACGGGTGGCGACCCAGGTGCACCGCGTGCTCCGCGAGCAACTGGAGTGCGACGTACGGCATGAACACGCGCTCGACACCGGCCGACTCCAACTGGTCCAGCAGCGTGGGCGCGTCCTGCCGCCAGCCCGGCCGGACGAGGTGCAGGGTCCCGCCCCCGCACAGTGTCCCGAAGATCTCCTGGAAGGAGACGTCGAAGGAGAGCATCGAGAACTGCTGGGTGACGGCGGGCCGTTCGAGACCGCCCGCGTCCTGCTGCCACTGGAGCAGGTTGCACAGCGTGCCGTCCGGCACCTCGACGCCCTTGGGGACGCCGGTGGAGCCCGAGGTGAACAGCGTGTACAGCGGACGGCCGCCACCGCGGCCCGCCCGCTGCCCGGGGCCTTCCGACGGGCGCGTGGACGGCGAGCGGGAGCTGCTCCGCCCCTCCGCCCGTCCCTCCGTGCCCGCGTCCGGCCCTCCGTCCGGCGCGACGGGCATGCGCGGCACCAGGCGGTCCGGGTCGACGGCGTCGAACGCCGCACCGGCGTCCGGCGGCAGCAGGACGCAGAGCGGGTCCACCTGCGCCAGGACCTGCCGCAGCAGGGCCGGCGGGTACGCCGGGTCCAGCGGCACCACGGTGAGATGCGACCGGGCCAGCGCGAGCAGCGCCACCACGTGCGCGACGGAGGGCTCGAAGTACAGACCCACCCGGCACGGCTCCGCGTCGTCCTCCGGCAGCGGGTGCGCCGCGCGCAGGCTGTCGGCCAGCGCCTCGGCCCGCGCGTCGAGTTCGGCGTAGTCGAGCCGGACCGGGCCGGACACCAGGGCCGTGGCGTGCGGTGTCCGCGCCGCCTGGCGGGCGAAGCCCTCCGCGACGGTGGTCCACTCCGGACGCGCCTTGGGCCCGCGTCCCGGCTCGGGAAGCTCCCGCCGGTAGGGGGCCGCCAGCTGGGCGGGGCTCGCCGCCGTCCCTTCGGCGAGCAGGTCGAGTGCCCGCACGAACAGTCCGGCGAGGGCCTCCACCTCGGTGGCCCCGAAGTGCCCCCCGGCGTACTCCCACAGCAGATCGAGGCGGTCGCCGCGCTCGACGACGGACAGCGCCAGCGGGCACTTGGCCTCGGCGGGTGCCCACCACAGCGGTTCGGCGGTGCAGCCCGGCAGCCGCAGCGCGCCGAAGTCGGTGTTCTCCAGCACGAACAGGAAGTCGAAGGGGTTGCTTCCGCCGTCCGTCTCCCGGTCGGTGAGCACATCGGCCAGAGTGACGTCCTGCCGGTCCAGTACGCGGCGTGCTTCGGCCGCCAGGCGCGGCAACTGGCCCCGCAGAGCGGTGTGCGGTTCGACCACCGGACCGAGCAGGACGGTGTTGGCGAACATGCCGACACTGTCCTCGAACTCCCGCACCGGCCGGTTCGCCACCGGACTCGCGAAGCGCGGCCGGGTCAGCCCCGTCACCCCGTACAGGCTCCACACGAGGACCCCGAGCAGCAACGGAAAGCGTGTGAGGCGGAGTTCGGCGGCGAGCCGGTCGACGGCGGCGCGCCGCTCCCCGTCCAGCACGGTGTGCAGCAACCGGGCCTCTCCGTACGTGCCCGGCCGACCCGGGGAAAGCGTCCCCGGGGGCTCGAACGAGCCCCCGCACACCTCTCCCCGGGCGTCGCCGTCCGCTGCGGGGTCGTCCTGCGCCGGTCGGTGGGCGGCGAGTTCGGCGCGCTGCGCCAGATATCCGGGGGAGCGGAACCACCTGGTCTGCCACGCGGCGTGGTCGAGCGGGGTGGGGGCGTCCGCCGGCCGCTGCGCCGCGGGTCCGCCGTCACCGCCGGAGCCGTCCCGGGCCCGGCGCACCGCGCGGTCGTAGTCCTCGGACAGGTCGCGCAGCAGTAGGTTCAGCGACCAGCCGTCGACGGCGATGTGGTGCAACTGGAGCAGCAGCAGACCGCCGTCGTCCTGCGGCAGCCAGCAGGCGCGCAGCATCCGCGGCTCCGCCAGGTCGAAAGGGCGGCCGAGGAACACGTCCGCGAACCGGCGCCTCCGGTCCCGGTCGTGCGGAGGGACCGGAGGCGCCGGCTCCGGGCCCCCCGGCTCCGCCACCGGTGCGTCGGACCAGGGGTCGTACGGCGGGTGCACCACCTGGCGCAGCCCCTCGGGCGTCGCCGCGAACGCGGTGCGCAGGGCCGCGTGCCGATGCACGAGTGCGCGCAGGGCGTGCCGCAGCGCCGCGGTGTCCACGTCGCCCGTCAGCCGGAAGGGCAGTCCCACGTGGTAGGCCCGCGAGTCCGGCGCGCGCCGGTGCGCCAGCCACAGGCGCTGCTGTTCGCTGGTGGCCGGCGCCTCGGCGGCACCCGAGGCGGCGACCGGCCCCGGGCCGTGGGCCGTCTCCTCGCCGCCGTGCTCCACCGCGTCGGCGACCGCGTCCACGACCCCGGCGAGGTCACCGTGGAGCACCAGCGACTGCGGCAGTTCGCAACCCCAGCGGTGCTGAACCGCGAAGCGCAGCCGCAGCGCCTTCAGCGAGTCGCCGCCGACCGCGGTCCAGGGGTCCGCGGGGTCGGGCGGGGGAGTTCCGAGCACCTCACCGGCCAGGTCGAGCACCTCGCGGCCGAGCGCGGAGACCGGGCCGCCCCCGCCCGTACGCCGCCAGGGCCGGTGACCGGCCGCCGCCAGCGCCGCGCCGTCCACCTTGCCGTTGGCGGTGAGCGGCAGCGCGGCCACCCGGTGGACGTGGTGCGGACGCATGTACGCGGGCAGTACCGCCGCCAGATGGCGGTCGAACGCGGCGAAGGACAGGCCGTCGTCGGCGACCACGTAGGCGAGCAGCTCGACCGGACCGTCCTCCTCGCCGCGCCGGGTGCGGACGTGCGCCTGCCGGACGGCCGGATGCGCGGCGATCCGCTGCTCCACCTCACCGGGCTCGATCCGGAACCCGCGCACCTTCACCTGCCGGTCCACGCGCCCGACGTAGACGAGCGCGCCGTCCGCCGCGGCCCGCACCAGGTCCCCGGTCCGGTAGTAGCGGACGGCCGGGGACCCGTCGCCACGCCTGTCGCCGCCGGCGGCGGGTGGCTCCGTACGCGTGACGAAGCGGCGCGCGGTCTCCTCCGGCAGGCCCCGGTACCCGGCTGCCAGGCCGGCCCCCGACAGCAGCAGCTCGGCCGTCTCCCCGGTCCCGGCCGGCCGGTCGCCCTCGGGAACGACGAGCAGCGCCCCCGTCTCCGGCAGGGGCCGGCCGATGGGCACGGCCTCGCCGTCGAAGTCGCGTGGGATCGGGTGGCAGAGGGCGAACGTGGTGGACTCGGTCGGACCGTAGACGTTGAACAGGCGGGTGGCACTCGCCGCGTTGTGCCGGTACCAGTCCCGGACGGCGCGCGGGTTGAGCTGCTCGCCGCCCACCAGCACCTGGCCGGCTCCGGCGAAGCACTCCGGGACGGTGTCCACCACGGCGTGGAACAGTGCCGTGGTGACGAACAGGACGTCGACGCGCTCCGTCAGCAGCGCGGCGGCCAGGCGGTGCGGCGTCTGCACGTCCTCGTCGGGGAGGACGACGCAGCAGCCCCCGGTCAGCAGCGGTACCCAGACCTCGAAACTCAGCGCGTCGAACGCGGGGTTGGACATGCAGGCGAAGCGGGTGCCGGGCTCCGTCCGGAGGGGGCCCGGCAGTGCGAGCCGCAGGACACCCGCGTCCCGCACCTCGACGCCCTTCGGGTGGCCGGTCGAGCCCGAGGTGTGGAAGACGAAGGAGACCGGAGCGCCGGTCGCGGGGGCGCCCGGCGACGTGCTGCGGGCTGCCGCCGTGCCCGGCCCCGGGCCCAGCAGCGCGGCGGCCGACAACCGGCGCACCGCAGCGGTCCCACCCCCGTCGGGCAGGTCCGCCCCGGTCGCGTCCTCCTCCGGTACGTCCCCGCCCTCCGGGGTGTCCCCGTGCTCGGGCGCTGCGGCGCCCCCGCCCTCGGGCACGTCCTCGCCGATCAGCAGCACCGCGCCCGAGCCCGCCAGGATGCGCGCCCGCCGCTCCGGCGGGCTCTGTGCGTCGACCGGGACGACGACCGCACCCAGCCGCAGGATGCCCAGCATCGTGCAGACCAGCTGCCAGGAACGGGGGAGTCCGACCGCGACGGCCTGGCCGGGGCGGACGCCGTGCCGGCGCAGTGCCTCCGCCACGTCGGCACCTGCCGCGTCGAGGGCCGCGTAGTCGAGGCGGGTACTGCCGTCGGCGAGCGCGGGCGCTGACGGGGTGCGCAGGGCCTGCTCGTGGACCCGGTACGCCAGACCGTCCGGTGGGGACGTGGCCGGGCCCGGACGGCCCCCCGGGCGCGTGCCGGGCCCGGCACGGCCGGTGCCTGCGGTGTCCTGGCTCCCGGCGCGCATCCCGCCTCCCCTCACGCCTTCCATCACGCCTCCCGCGCGCCGGTCGGCGCGGCTCGGTCGGCCTCCGACCCCGGGGGGCCCTCCGCCGCGGCCAGCTCGCCGGTGATCACCTCGGCGACGGCGGGCAGTTGCGCGGGCTCCAGGAGGTCCCAGTGACCGCAGTCGAGCGGTACCACCCGGTGCGCGCCCCGGGCCCGGCGCTCCCAGAAGGCGGCGGAGGCGTCCGGCACGGTGCCCGTCTCCTCGGCGGTGGCGCGGACGAGCACGGTGCGGGCGGTGGTCGGCGGCGGCCGGTAGCCGCGCGCCGTCATCCGGTTGTGGTTGTAGATCCGCAGGTAGCGGTCGATCTGCGCGTCCTCGATGCCGGGGTACATGCCGTTGAAGCGGACGAGCTTCTCCCGGAACTCGGCGGCGTCCACCGGCCCGATCGCGGCGAGTTCGGCCGCATCCTCCGTCCCGCGGGTGTCCAGCAGCACCACGGTCAGCCCGCGGTGCCCGGCCTCCGCGAGCCGCCGGCCCATCTCGTGGGCGACCAGGCCCCCGTAGGAGAGCCCGCACAGGACGAGCGTCTCCCCGGGCCGGGGGGCGACGAGTTCCAGGTACCGCTCGGCCATGGCCTCGACCGTCGGCAGCGGTGTCGCGCCGGGGCCGAGCCCGGGGGACTGGACGCCCTGGACGCCGACGGACTCCGGCAGCGCCGCGGCCAGCGGCAGGTAGCAGAACGCGGTGCCGCCGGCCGGGTGGACGCAGACCACCCGCTGCCGTCCGTCACCGGCCCGGAAGTCGATCAGGTCGTCGTCCTCGGCGGCCTCCGGTGCGCTGCCGCGCAGTCGGGCGGCGAGCGACTCGACGGTCGGGTGCAGGAGGATCTCCCTGATGGGCAGTGCGGTGCCGAACTCCTCGTGCACGGCGTGCGCCACCTTGATCGCGGATATCGACGTGCCGCCCAGGTCGAAGAAGTTGTCGCCCACCCCGATGCCGGGATGCAGCAGCAGCCGCTGCCAGATCCCGAGCAGCGCCAGCTCGACGCGGTCGCGCGGACCCGCCGTGTTGACCTGCCCGGCCGTCGCGGCGCGGGCGGCGGCGAGCACGGCCCGGCGGTCCACCTTGCCGCTGGCGTTCAGCGGCAGCCGGGGCATCTCCGCCCAGGCCGAGGGGATCATGTGCGCGGGCAGTCGCCGGGAGAGGTCCGCCCGCCACTCGTGCGGCGTCCGGGCTTCCGCGTCGCTCCTGCCGACCCCCGCGACGAGGCGGGGTTCGCCGGGGGAGTCCCGGTCCACCAGGACGACGGCCTCCCGGACGTCCGGGAGTGCCAGCAGCGCCGCCTCCACCTCGCCCGGCTCGATCCGGAAGCCGCGGAGCTTGATCTGCTCGTCCCGCCGCCCGAGGTGGACGGCGTTCCCGTCCGGCAGCCAGCGGGCCAGGTCGCCCGTGCGGTAGACGCGCGCTCCGGGCACGAAGGGGTCGGGCAGGAACCGCTCGGCGGTGAGGTCCGGCCGGTTCAGGTAGCCGCGGGCCAGGCAGGCACCGCCGAGGTGGACCTCCCCGACCACGCCGGGCGGTACCGGGCGCATCCGCTCGTCGAGCAGGTAGAGCCGGGCGCCCGGCAGCGGGCGGCCGATCGGGCACTGCCGGTCCAGGGGCTGCGGATCGTGGTAGGCGGTCGCGTACACGGTGGCTTCCGTCGGCCCGTAGCCGAAGCAGATGCGCAGTCCCGGCAGCGCCCGCGTCATGCGGTGCAGGGCCCGCTCGGGGAGCGACTCGACACCGGTGAGCAGGTGGCGCAGCGCGAGTCCGGACAGCCTGGCCTCCGGGTCCTCGTCGATCCAGGTGACGTAGGCGGGCGGCAGGAACGCCTGGACGACCCGGTGCTCCCGCATCCACTCCAGCAGGGCGCCCGGGTCCTCGCGCAGCTCCTCGGGGACGGGGTGCAGGACGGCCCCGGTGGTGAGCGGCAGCAGCAGTTCGTGCACCGAGGCGTCGAAGCCGATGCTCGACCAGGCCGACACCGCCTCGCCGGGCGTGGCGCCGAAGCGGTCCAACCACTGGTCGAACAGGTTCAGCACGCTCGCGTGGGTGACGGCCACCGGTTTGGGCCGCCCGGTCGAGCCTGAGGTGCAGATCACGTACGCCGCACGCGAGGCGTCGCACGGAACGTCGGCCGCACCCTCACCGGCCGCCTCTGCCTCCTCCTCGACCTCCGCTTCCGCCTCCGTCAACCGCAGTCGGTGCGCGCCGAGCGGCGGGACGGCGTCCTCCGGCGCCGCGTCGTCGAGCACCAGGACGGGAGAGGTGTCGGCGACCATCGCGGCGAGGCGTTCCGGCGGCTGGGCGGGGTCCAGGGGCAGGTAGGCGGCTCCGGCCTTCAGCACGCCGAGGATGCCGACCACCGACTCCACCGAGCGCGCCGCGTGCAGGCCCACCACGTCGCCCGTGCCCACGCCGCGTGCACGCAGGGCGCGCGCGAGGCGGTCGGTGCGGCGCCCCAGCGTCGCGTAGTCGATCCGCCGCCCGCCGCAGACCACGGCGGGTTCGGCGCCGCGCGCCCGCACCTGCGCCTCGAAGCGGCCCACGAGGTCATCGGCGCCCACGGGGTCGTCGCAGCCCGCTCGGTTCGTCGCGTCCGGAGTCCGCGGGGGCCGCGCCGGGGCGGCTCCCGTGCTCCAGCGCGTCAGGATCGCGTCGCGTTCGCGGGCATCCAGCAGTTCCAGGTCGGCGACGTCCTGTCCCGGCCCGTCCACGAGCTGTGCCAGCACCCGCGCCAGGCAGCGCGCGTGCCGCTCGACGGTCTCCCGGTCGAACAGCGCGCAGGCGTACTCCAGGCCGCCGACGATCTGACCGCCCTCCTCGGTCAGGGCGAGAGTCAGGTCGAACTTGGCGGGCGGACGCGGGGCGTCGAGCGGCACGACGTCGACGTCGGGCAGGCGCAGCAGGCCCCGCATCGTGGGCACCCACGCGAACATCGCCTGGAACAGCGGGGTGCGGGCCGGGCTCCGGGGCGGGTTGACCACCTCCACCACCCGTTCGAAGGGCAGGTCGACGTGGCGCAGTGCTTCCCGCAGGCTGCCGCGCACCTGCTTCAGCAGCGCGGAGCCGGTCGGCGTCCCGGACAGGTCGACGCGCAGGGCGAGCGTGTTGACGAAGAAGCCGACCAAGCCGTCCACGTTCCCGCGGCGACGGTTCGCCGTGGGGACACCGATGACGATGTCTTCCTGCCCGGCCAGCCGCGACAGCACTACCGACCAACCGGCCAGCAGTGTCGAGTAGAGCGTCGCTCCGTGCTCCTCGGCGACGGCCTTCAGCCGCGCGGTCAGCCCGGGGCCCAACCGGAGGTCCACCCGGTCGCCCCGGAAGTCCTGCTCGGCCGGGCGTGGGCGGTCGGCCGGCAGGTCCAGCTGCGGCGGGGCGCCGGCCAGGGTCCGTGCCCAGTACGCGGCCTGGGCGGCGGGCTCCGGCCCGTCCGCCCACTCCCTCCGGCGCCTCAGGTGGTCCGCGTGCTGCCCGTCCAGCTCCGGCAGGTCGGGCTGCCCGCCCCTGTGCAGAGCGGTGCAGAGCACGCCCAGTTCGCGCAGTACGAGGTCGCGGGACCAGCCGTCGAAGACGAGGTGGTGGAAGGTCATCAGCAGCACGTGGTGACCGTCCGCCAGGGTCACGAGCCTGCCGCGGGCGAGCGGGCCGCGTTCCAGGTCGAACGGCGTGTGCGCCTCCTCCTCCCGCAGCGCCGCCAGCCGGGCCCCGGCGTCCTCCCGCCCCGTCAGGTCGTGCCGGCGCAGCGGAAAGCCGGCACCGGCGGGGGCGACGAGCTGACGGGCGTCGCCCCCGCGGGCCACCAGCCGGGTGCGGAGCGCCTCGTGCCGGTCCACCAGCGCGTCGAGCGCCCGGGCCAGCACCGTCCGGTCCAGCGGGCCGCGCAGGTCGAAACCGGTCGGTTCGTTGTAGGCGGCGCCGGCGTCGGTGCTCTGCTGGGCCAGTGCCCACAGCCGCCGCTGGGCCATCGACAGCGGTGCCGTCCCGGCGCCCCCGTTCGTCCCCGCGTCCGTCTCGCCGGACGGTGCGGCGGGGGACGGTGCGCCAGGGATGTCGTGCCGGGCTGCGAGGGCCGGACCGTGGGGGTGCGATGTCGCCGACAAGACCTGCCCTTTCCCAGGAGGAAGGATTGCGGAGGAGGGACGCGGGTTCTCACCGACCGGGCGGTCACCCGGTCCGGCGAAGCGTCTACGGCTCTTTCCCCCGTTGGCCGTGTCGATCTTCGAACTTCGAAGATGATTGGACAAAGCTTCGAGTGTGTCAATGGCCGTCCGTGCCGGGTGCCTTGCCGCAACCGGAGCGTCCACCGGCCCGGCGCGCCGGATCGCATCCGAGGTGTCCACCCGTCCGCCCGCGGAGGAAGCCGCAGGGCACGGCGATTCCCTGTCCGCGACGGGCGGGGGCCGTCCTCCTCCGCCGTCCGTCGCTCCGTCGCTCCGTCCTCCGGCGGTTCCGGTGTCGGGGACACGGGTTTCGAAACTTTCGGAATGACGTGCCGGGTCCGCGGTGACGAGGCGCTGTGGGAAGGCGACCCGGGCAGGGAAGCCCCTTCGGGGTGGGGCGGGATTCGGGCAATACTGGAGACGGCTGTCCGATTTTTGCTCCGGGTATTTCGTTAAAAGCGCGGCAAAATGCCCTGCACGGTAAAGGTGCCCTTGTCTTCCTCTCCTAGGTATCCGTGCAGGTCGTTGCCGAGATCGGCACTCGAATGCACAAAGCATTCTGCTCGAAATATTTCGGACACGAGTCGTTGACGCGGTACTTCCGCAGGGGCGCACTCTCGTCAATCGGCGCCTGCTCCCCGCAGTTGTCGCGGGCCGGAAGGCCCGTGCCGCATGCCCGGCGCCGTACATGGTGCACAACTCCACCAGGGCCGGCCGGGCGGTGCTCCACCGCCGCCCGCCCGGTCCCCGGGAGAAGAGGTGGCCATGAACAGTTCCCCGACGGGCGCGAGCAGTCGCTCGCGGACGAGACGCCCGCGCCTCCGCGCAGGGCTCGTGTACGGCCTCACCGGCACCCTTGCGGTGGTCGGACTGGTGGCGGTGACGGCTGGACCGGCGCACGTCGCCGACACCCTGGACGCCGCGGCGGCCGGGCTGGGAATGTGATGACGATGCGGCCGAACGGCAACGGGAACCTGAGTCCCGGGGCCTCCACGAGCTTCGGCTTCACCGTGATGGCGAACGGCAACTGGTCGGCCCCCGGTATCGGCGGCTGCACCACCGGTTGACCGGCCCCGGTCCTCGTCCGCCCCTGCCGCCCGGGCGGCGGGGGCGGACGGCGGTGTGCGAAGCGGGGCAGCCAGAGGGCAGCGCGCCCTTCGCGCCCCTGCACTGACGGTCGCGTGCGCACGTCCTCCGGCCGGAGCGCGGGGGCCGGCCGGAGGATGGACGGCCCCACGGGCCCGCCCATCCGGTGCTAGCGCGGCCGCTGCTGCCTGCGTGCGTGGGTGCGCGCCTTCATGCGGTTGCCGCAGACCGCCATCGAGCACCACCGGGCGGTGCCGGGGCGGCTGTGATCGACGAGGAACAGGTTGCACTCCTCGTTGGCGCAGGCCCGCAGTCGTCGGGGCAGTTCCGCCATGACGCGCGACCACGCGAGCACCACACGGACGGCGAGTTCCTCCTCGGGTGCCGCTTCCAGGTGCCAGGACACGCCCGTGGGCGAAACGACGGGGCGGAGCCGTGCCCGATCGAGCACGGCGGTCAGTTCGCCGACCTCCGAGGACGTCCGCCGGATCAGCGGGTGGAGTGCGTCACGCACCAGGCGCAGGCGGTCGCACTCCTCCCTCGTGCCCTGGCCTCCCCGTGCCCGTACCCACTCCGCCGCCCCCTCGCCGGCGAGGGCGTCCGTTCGGTGCCCGTCGATCACCGGAGCGCTGTTGAGCACGGTGAGCAGCAGTTCCTCGTCCTCGACCACGACTCACTCCTCTTGACATGCCATGCGGGCCTGTGCACTATCAGCATAGCCTAACCAGTTAAAACTAGTTAAGGGGTTGCCGTGGCTGCTGTTCACCACCGGACCGTGGACGTCGACGGCCTGACCGTCTTCTCCCGGGAGGCGGGCCCCTCGGACGCCCCCGTCCTCCTGCTGCTGCACGGCTATCCGACGAGTTCGCACATGTTCCGGCACCTCATCCCGGCCCTGGCCGGCCCCTACCGGGTGATCGCCCCCGACCACATCGGCTTCGGCCGTTCCTCGGCGCCCGACGCGGCGGACTTCGACTACACCTTCGACGCCCTCGCCGAGGTGACCCGGGGCTTCCTGGCCGCCCTCGGCGTGCACCGCTATGCCCTGTACGTGCAGGACTACGGTGCTCCCCTCGGGTGGCGCCTCGCGCTGGACGCCCCCGAGGAGGTGCTCGGTGTCGTCACGCAGAACGGCAACGCCTACGAGGAGGGCTTCGTGCCGGACTTCTGGGAGCCCGTCTGGGCCTACGGAGCACAGCCCGGCCCGGAGAACGAGGCACGGCTGCGGCCCGCTCTGGGTCGGGAGGCCGTCGAGTGGCAGTACACCCACGGCGTCCCCGACCCGAGCCTGATCGACCCGGACGCCTGGGAGCACGACCTGGCGCTTCTCGCCCGCCCCGGTGTCGACCGCGCTCAGCTCGCCCTGTTCGGCGACTACGCGGGCAACCGTGCCCTGTACCCGGCGGTGCACGAGTGGCTGCGGACGAGCCGGGTCCCCGTTCTCGCGATCTGGGGCCGCAACGACGAGATCTTCGGCCCGGCCGGTGCGGAGGCGTTCCGGCGCGACGCCCCGGACGCGGAGATCGTCCTGCTCGACGGCGGCCACTTCCTCCTGGAGAGCCACCTCGACGCGGTGGCCGGCGCCATCCTCCGGTTCCGTCCGCGCGTCCTCGCCGCGGCGCCCGGCGTCGACCGGGCGCCGGGCGCCTGAACGGCTCGCCCGCCGGATTCTGGGCGTGCACCGTGCCGTCCGGGATGACCTACAGCGACACCGACCGGCGCAACCGCGGCAACTGCAACGCCACGGGCTGGGGAACCGCCTACCTGCGGGTGGGCTGACCGCCCGCTTCCCCGCGGACGGCGCGCGCCCGTGCGCCGTCCGCGGGGAAGCCGCACGTCCTCAGGACGCGACCTCGGTGCGGTCCCCGCCCCAGAGGGTGTGGAAGACGCCCTCGCGGTCGGTGCGGCGGTAGGTGTGGGCGCCGAAGTAGTCCCGCTGGCCCTGGGTGAGGGCGGCCGGGAGCCGCTCGGTCCGCAGCGCGTCGTAGTACGCCAGGGCCGCGGAGAAGCCGGGGGTCGGTACGCCCTGCCGCGTGGCCGCGACGAGCACGGCGCGCCAGTCGTCCTGGGCGGCGCCGATCTCCTCGGCGAAGGTCGTGTCCGAGAGCAGGCTGGGCAGGTTCGGCCGGGCGTCGTAGGCCGAGCGGATGCGGTCCAGGAACGCGGCCCTGATGATGCAGCCGCCGCGCCAGATGGCCGCCACCGCGCCCGGGTCGATCTCCCAGCCGTGCTCCTCGCTGCCGGCCCGGATCTGGTGGAACCCCTGGGTGTAGGAGACGATCTTCGACGCGTACAGGGCCTGCTCGACCTGGTCGGCGAAGGCCGAGGCGGCCTCCGGGGCGAGCGGGGAGGCGGTCGGCCCCGCCAGCCCCCGGGACGCCTCCCGCAGCTCGGTGTGGCCGGACAGCGAGCGGGCGAAGACCGCCTCCGCGATCCCCGAGACCGGCACACCCAGATCAAGGGCGATCTGCACCGTCCAGCGGCCGGTGCCCTTCTGCTCCGCCTGGTCGGCGACCACGTCCACGAAGGGCCTGCCCGTCGCGGCATCGGTGTGCGCCAGCACCTCGGCGGTGATCTCGATGAGGTAGGAGTCGAGCCGCCCGGTGTTCCAGGTGCGGAAGGTCTCGGCGATCTGTGCGGGAGAGTAGCCGGCGACCGAGCGGAGCAGGTGGTACGCCTCGGCGATCAGCTGCATGTCGGCGTACTCGATGCCGTTGTGCACCATCTTCACGAAGTGCCCGGCACCGTCCGGGCCGACGTGGGTGACGCAGGGCGCGCCGTCCGCGGCCTTCGCGGAGATCCGCTCCAGCAGCGGGCCCAGCGAGTCGTACGACTCGCGCGAGCCGCCCGGCATGATGCTCGGGCCGTTCAGCGCCCCCTCCTCGCCGCCGGAGACCCCGACGCCGACGAAGTGAATGCCGCGCTCGCGCAGTTCCCGCTCCCGGCGCCGCGTGTCGGCGAAGTGCGCGTTGCCGCCGTCGATGATGACGTCCCCCTCCTCCAGCAGGGGAGCGAACTCGCGGATGACGGCGTCGGTCGGGTCGCCCGCCTTCACCATGACCACCAGGCGGCGTGGCCGCTCCAGCGCGGCCACGAACTCCTCGGCCGACTCCGCCGCGACGAAGTCGCCCTCCGTGCCGAACTCCTCGACGAGTGCGCGGGTCTTCTCCGGACTGCGGTTGTGCACGGCGACGGTGAAGCCGTTGCGCGCGAAGTTCCGGGCGAGGTTGCGGCCCATCACCGCGAGTCCGGTGACGCCGATCTGGGCTGGGTTGCTCATACCTGGGGGCTCCTGTGCCTGTGAAGGTGCTCGCGAGTCGGGTGCGGCGCCGCCGTGCGGTCGCTGTCGCGCGGAGGTACGCGGTTCCTGGCGTTCATGTGACCACACGCGCGGGTACGGTGCCGTTTTTTTTATCCGTCACCTGACGGAATCCACCGATGGCGGCTCCGTAAACCCCCTCGCCGTTCGGGTGAGGGCGGCGCGGTGCGGCTCTGCGGCCGGCACAGGTGCACGGCGGCCGCTGCCCTCGCGCTACGACCGGGGCCGTCCCTCCGCGGTGAAGCGCCACTCGGCCCAGACGGTCTTGCCGCCGGGCGGGAAGGGCTCGCAGCCCCAGCGGTCCGCGAGCGCGGCGACCAGCAACATGCCGCGGCCGGACTCCGCGTCCGGACGGCGGGCGGCGCGGTCCTGCGGAGCGCGCTCGCCGCGGGCGTCGGTGACCTCCACCCGCAGCACGCCACTGCGCTGCTCCGGGGCCAGGGCGAGGCCGACGCCGAGCCGGAATCCGCGTCCGCGCACCCGCCCGTGCAGGACGGCGTTGGCGGCGAGTTCGGCGACCAGGTGCTCGGCACGCTCCGTCACCGGTGGCGGCGAGCCCCAGTCGCGGAGCGCCGCACGGGCCACGAGCCGCGCACGCCGTGCGCCGGGCCGGGTGGCGGGCAGCAGACGGCGGAGAACGTGCTCGTCGGCTGGGCAGTTCGGAGCGAGGAAGTGCATGGGGGACACCGTGGTGGTGGCGAGGGGGCGTTCACCAGTGGCGCATCGAGTACGCAGGGCGACCGTACGAGCACGACGGGTGGACAGTACGCTTTCCGGTTCGTCACTCTGGGTGAGTGGAGTGCGGGGGAGGTCCCGCGTGTACGAGGAGGGGGACGTGGAGGGTGAGCGGTGTGACGAGTACGAGCGGGAGCGAGGGGGAGCGGGAACCCGATCCGTCGGACAGTCTTCGGACGTTCGGCGCGGTGGTGCAGGGCCTGCGGGAGCACGCGGGCCTCAGCCGGGCGGAGTTCGGGGACCGGGTGTGCTTCTCCCGGCACACCGTGGCATCGGTGGAGCAGGGACGGCGGATGCCGGACATGCTGTTCGTCGAGCGCGCGGAGGAGGCACTCGGGAACACCGGCGCGCTGCGGAGGGCCGCGCGGTTCCTCTCGCGCGGTGAGCCCGGACTCGCGCTGTGGTTCCGCAGGTGGGCCCGTCTGGAGCGCGAGGCGGTGAGCCTGTGCACCTACGAGTGCCGACTCGTCCCGGGACTGCTCCAGTCCGAGGGGTATGTCCGGGCGCTGTGCGAGAACGACATCCCGCCGCTGGACGACGAGGCCTTGGAGGCGACGGTCGCCGCGCGCATGGAGCGGCAGCGGCTGCTGAGGGAGCGACCCGGCACGGCGTTCGACTTCGTCGTCGAGGAGGCCGTCCTGATGCGGCGTCTGGGTGGCGACGCCGTGACCCGCGACCTGCCGGACCACATGCTGGAGTTGACCACGCTGCGCAACACGACTTTCCAGGTCATGCCTGCGGGCAGCGAGCACCATGCCTGTCTCGCGGGTCCGGTACGGGTGCTGGAGACCGGCGACGGTCGCAGGTTCGCCTACTCCGAGGGGCAGGGGCACGGCCGCCTGATCGCTGACCTGAAAGAGGTCGGGAGCATCCAGTTGCGCTGTGCCAGACTTCGTTCGCAGGCTCTCTCGCCGAAGGACTCCCTGAGCCTGCTCGAGCGGATGCGAGGAGCGCTATGAATGCCATGACCGACCTCGACTGGTTCAAGTCCAGCTACAGCAGCGCGCAGGGTGACGACTGCGTGGAGGTGGCGGTGACCGGACGGGCGGTCCGGGTACGGGACTCCAAGGACGTGGAACGTTCACCCCTCGCGGTGAGGTGGGACGGCTGGGCGCGCTTCGTGGAGTACGTCGCGCACCCCTGACCCGCCGCCCCGGCGGGCCCGGGGTCTCACGGAGTGCCGGGCAGGGCCACTTGCACGTACAGCCCGCCCTCCGGGTGCGGCGTGAGGTGCAGGGTCCCCTCCCCCGTGCGCCCGGACGATGCCCGCGACGAGCGAGAGCCCGAGCCCGTGCCCCGGCTTTCGGAGTCCGCGTGGGCGATCCGGCCGGGGTCCTTCACGTCGCATTGCGTGGGGGCGTCCGGGGTACCCGGTCCGCTGCCGCGTGCTGCGGCGGCGCGTTCCGGCCGGTGGGCGGCTCCTCGGCCGCGGGACCGTGTCCGCTCGCCGGCACGTTGATTGCGCACGCCTGTTAGGGCAAGCGCCTGGTAGTGGGGTGCGGATCGGTTCCCTGCCACGTCCCGGATGCCGATCCGTCTTCGTGCTGTCGGTGCGGACGTCTAGCGTGTCGGCGGCGTGGAGGTGCTGGGGGACGCCGAGCTGCTCGACTTCTGGCTGGAGCGGGTGCCGTTCGGCTGAACGGGCCCTCGGTGGGGGAGGCGCACGAGCCGCCCGCACCGCTCCGGCGGGGCCATGGTCCACTGGGCACGGCGAGGCCGCGTTCCCGCGGTGCTCCCGACCCGTTTCCCGCAGCGGAAGGAGCACCGGCGGTGGAGCCAGTACGCAGTGGTCGTGCCCGGTGGGCGGTGGCCGCCTCCTCTTGGAGCGCGGTGCTGCGGCTGGTGCTGCTGGCCGTGTCGGCCGCGGTGCTGGGCTGGTGGGCGGTGGTGCACGGCGGCCAGACGCTGGACGAGGTCAACGCCGGGACAGCCGCGCTGGGCTTCTGGGCCCCGCTGGTCTACGCGGGCTTCTTCGCGCTGGCCCAGGGGGCGTTCGTGCCCGGGTCGGTGCTGACCGCCTCGGCCGGTGTGCTGTTCGGAGTCGGGACGGGCATCGCCACGGCGCTGGTGGGCGGGATCGCGGGAGCGGTCCTCTCGTTCGCGGTGGCCCGGCGGCTGGGACGGCCTGCGGTGGCGGCGCTTGCCGGTTCGGGGCGCCTGGCGCAACTGGACGCGCGGCTGTCCCGCCGCGGCTTCGCCGCCGTGCTCGTGCTGCGGCTGGTCCCGGTGTTCCCGTTCGCCGTGGTCAACTACGGGGCCGGGGTCACCGCCGTGCGGTTCGGACCGTACCTGGCGGCCACCGCCCTCGGCATCGTGCCGGCGACCGTGGTGTACGCGACGCTCGGCGGCTCGCTGCGGGAGCCGGGGGCGCCGGGACTGTCGCCGGCCCTGGGCGGCCTGCTGCTGCTCGCGGTGGTCGGGGGGCTCCTCGCCCGGCGTGCGGGAGCCGGCCCGGACCCGGGCTGAGGCCCGGGCCGGCTCCCGCACGGGATCGCGCCCGGCGGAAGGGGCGTCCCCCCGGAGGAACGGGCGCCCCGGGGCGGTGAGCTCTACGGGGAAGGCGCTCGGCTCACGGCGCCCAGGGTGCTTCGACCGTCCAGGTGGTGTCCTCGGTGAAGGAGGCTGCGTCGTCCCACGTGTTCGCGCCGCCCGGAGTGGCCGGCCAGAACTCCGAGTCGTAGGGCCGCAGGAACTGCTCCGGGAAGTTGCAGGAGCTCCACCGCACCCCGTCACCGGCGACGGCGTAGAAGGTCGCGTCGGCGCGTCCCGGCGCGCTGTCCACGGCGGCCCGGACCCGGAGACGTTGCAACGGCGGGTGGGCAGACGTCCGTCGGCACTTCCCGGTCAGCGGCTGCCGCGGCTGCTCTCGCGGACGATCAGGCTGTAGCCCGCCTGGAGCCGGGCCGCCGTGTGCTCCTCGCCGTTCAGCCGGGCCAGTACCGACTCCACGGCCAACCGGGCGATGGCGCCCTTGTCGGGTGAGACGGAGGTGAGCGTCACCGCGCCGTAGCGGCCCTCGATCACGTCGTCGAACCCGACCACGGCGACGTCCGCCGGGACCCGGAGACCGCGCTCGGAGAGCACCCGCATCGCGCCGATCGCGATCAGGTCGTTGTACGCGAAGACCGCGTCCGGGCGACGACCGGAGTCCAGCAGCGCGGCCATCGCCCGCGCCCCGTCGGCGTGCCCCCAGCCGTCCGTAGTGCCCACCAGCTCCTCGTTCGCCGGCAGCTCGCGGGCCCGCAGTTCCTCGCGCCACCCCTGCAACCGCAGGCGCGCGGGCTGGCTTTGGCCCCTGCGGGCGCCGAGGAAGGCGATCTCCCGGCGGCCCAGCGCGGCCAGGTGCCCGACGGCCGTCCGGGCGGCGGCGACGTTGTCGATGGCGATGTGGTCGTACGGCAGGTCGTAGGAGCGTTCACCGAGCAGTACCAGCGGCACGTTCTCGGTGCGGTCCGCCAGATCCTCGTGCTCCAGCTCGATCGGGTCGAGGATCAGGCCGTCGATCACCCGGGCCCGGAAGCCCTGGCTCACCAGCACCTCTTGCTCCCGGCGCCCGCCGGTGTGGTCCAGCAGCACGATGTACTCCTGCTCCGCGGCGGCGTCCACCACCGCCGCCGCCAGCTCGGCGAAGTACGGGTTCCCCAGCTCGGGCAGGGCCAGCGCGATGATCCCGGTGCGCCCCTTGCGCAGGTGCCGGGCCGCCAGGTTCGGCCGGTAGCCCAGCTCGTCGATCGCCGACTGCACCCGGGCCCGCATTCCCGGAGTGACGTGCTGGTAGTTGTTCACCACATTCGAGACGGTCTTGACCGACACGCCCGCACGCAGTGCGACGTCCTTGAGGCTGACCCGCACGACGTTCCCTCCGGTCGATGGCCCGGGCTCCACCCGCGACCCGGGTCCGTGCCGGCCGGTCGAGGACCCGCGACGGACCGGGCTCAGGGGGGCTCGGCCGCTGGGCTTGCCACGTTATACGTCTCCCGGCCGACCGCTGGCAAGCCGGTCTCCGCCGCCGCACCGGCCTCCGGGCGGGGGCGCCGCGCCGTACGGGTGACGAGGGGCCGCATCGCGGGTTACAACGATGTACAGAAGTCGGTCGGGTGTGCTTGGCTGTGCCGAGGGCTCCCGCGGCTCCCCACCGGGCGCACGTCCTGCGAGGCACCGCGACCGGCGCCGTGCGCGCGCCCGCCGGAGAGCGCGGGGCGGCCCCCGGGCACGAATCAGGGAGGTGGCGTGCGGAAGACCGCGATCCGGCTGGCGGACGGCCGGGAACTGCTCTACTACGACCGGGACGAGGGCACCGTCCGCGACACGGTGGACGAGCGCCCGTTCGACCTGGTGGCGACGGCCTCCGAGGTCCGCCACGACCCGCTGCTCGGCGACGACGTGTGCATCGCCTCCCACCGGCAGGGGCGCACGTACCATCCGCCGGCCGACGAGTGCCCGCTCTGCCCCTCCGCGGCCGACCGGCGCAGCGAGATCCCGGCGTCCGACTACGACGTGGTGGTCTTCGAGAACCGCTTCCCCTCCCTGGCCGGCGACCTCGGGCGCTGCGAGGTGGTCTGCTTCACCTCCGACCACCACGCCTCGTTCGCGGAACTCTCCGAGGAGCAGGCCGCCCTCGTCCTGGCCGCCTGGACCGACCGCACCGCCGTGCTCGCCGAACTGCCCCGGGTGACGCAGGTGTTCTGCTTCGAGAACCGCGGTGCGGAGATCGGCGTGACGCTCGGCCACCCGCACGGCCAGATCTACGCCTACCCCTACGTCACCCGGCGCACCGCCGCGATGCTCGCCGCCCTGGACCGGCACGCGCGTGCCACCGGCGGCAACCTCTTCGACGACCTCCTCGCCCGCGAACTCGCCGACCGGACCCGGCTGGTCCTCGAAGCGGAGCACTGGGTGGCCTACGTCCCGTACGCCGCGCGCTGGCCGTACGAGGTGCACCTGCACCCCCGGCAGCGGGTCCCGGACCTGCGGGCCCTCGGGGACGCGGCGCGCGCCGCGTTCCCCGGCGTCTACCTCGAACTGCTCCGCCGGTTCGACCGGGTCTTCGGCCCGGACGCACCGCCCACGCCCTACATCGCCGCCTGGCACCAGGCCCCGTTCGGCACCGGCACCCCGGACGGGCCCGCGGGGGGCGGGGGTCCCGCCGGCCCGCCCGGAGCAGGCGGCACCGCGCCGGTGGACCGTGCGGAGTTCGCCCTCCACCTGCAGCTCTTCACCGTCCGGCGCGCGCCGGGGAAGCTCAAGTTCCTGGCCGGTTCCGAATCGGGCATGGACGCGTTCATCAACGACGTACTGCCCGAGACGGCGGCCGCACGCCTCCGCGAGGTGGCGAGCCCGGCCGCGGAGGTTCCGGCCGCCGCCGTCGGGCCCCGAGGCGGGAGGTCCCGGCGGTGAGTGCCAGCGACACCTTCCGCGCGCTGTACGGCAGCCGCCCCGAGGGTGTCTGGGCGGCACCCGGACGGGTCAACCTGATCGGCGAGTACACCGACCTCAACGAGGGCCTGGTCATGCCGCTGGCCTTGCCGCACACCACCGTCGCGGCGGCGTCCCGGCGGACCGACGGGCTGCTGCGGCTGCACTCCGCGGACGTCGGGGACGGGATCGCCCCCCTGCGGACTGCGGACCTCGCACCCTCCGCGGACGGCGGCTGGGAGCGCTACCCGGCGGGGGTGGCCTGGGCGCTGCGGGAGGCGGGGCACCCGATCGGAGGCGGCGCCGACCTGCACTTCGCCTCCTCGGTGCCGGTCGGCGCCGGCCTCTCCTCCTCGGCCGCCCTGGAGATCGTCACCGCGCTCGCCCTCGACGCGCTGTACGGCCTCGGCCTGACCCGCCCCGAGCTGGCGGAACTCGGGCGGCGCGCCGAGAACGAGTACGTCGGCGTGCCCTGCGGAGTCATGGACCAGACGGCGGCCGCCTGCTGCGTCGAGGGCCACGTCCTGTACCTGGACACCCGCGACCTCAGCCGGCACCAGGTGCCCTTCGACGCGGCCGCGCACGGGCTGCGGCTCCTCGTCGTGGACACCCGGGTCCAGCACGCGCTGGGCGACGGCGCCTACGCGGAGCGCCGCGCGGGCTGCGAGGAAGGCGCCGCCCGCCTGGGGGTGCGCAGCCTCCGCGAGATTGAGCACGCCCGCCTCGACGAGGCGCTGGCCGCACTGGCCGACCCCGGCGGGGGCGGGCCCGCCGACGGGGGACCGGACCGGGTGCGCCGGTACGTGCGCCACGTCGTCTCGGACAACCACCGTGTGGAGCGGGTGCGGGCGCTGCTGGACGCCGGGGAGGTGCGCGCGGTCGGGCCGGTGCTCACCGCCGGGCACGCCTCGCTCCGCGACGACCTGCGGGTCTCCTGCCCGGCGCTGGATCTGGTCGTCGAGTCGGCGCACGCGGCCGGTGCGCTCGGCGCCCGGATGACCGGCGGCGGCTTCGGCGGCTCGGCGCTGGTGCTCACCGAGGACGCCGTCGGGGACGCGGTGAGCGAGGCGGTCCTGGCCGCTTTCGCGGCGGCCGGACTGCGCGCGCCGCGGATCTTCGCGGCGCTCCCTTCCCGGGGCGCCCACCGCCTCGCCTGAGCCCGCCCGGTGCGCGGGTCCCGGGACCGCCGCGGTGGTCGCCCGGGCCGCGAGGGGCCGGGTCCTGACGGGCGTCCGGACCCTGAAACGGCGGGGCCCGGACGCGGGACCTCAGGTGGGCCCGCTGCGCGGCCGGTCGGCGTCCGCCTCCTCCACGTCGCCGGACGGGCCGTCGTACGGAGCCGGTCCGCCGGGTGCGGGGCCCTCCGCCGCCGCTGGGTCCCGGGGGGCACGGTGGCGCAGTTTCAGCTCCCCCTCGTGCACCTCGGCGAGCAGCCGGGTGCCCGGATGCAGTTCGTCGTTCAGCAGCATCCGCGAGAGCCGGTTGTCCACCTCGCGCTGGATCGTGCGCCGCAGCGGGCGGGCGCCGTACTCGGGCTGGTAGCCGCGCTCCGCCAGCCAGTCGACCGCCTCCGGGGTGAAGTCGAGGTCCGCGTCCTGCGCCCGGAGCCGCTCGCGCGTCTCGTCCAGCAACTGCTCGGTGATCCGGCGCAACTGCGCCGCCGACAGCTGCCGGAAGATGACGGTCTCGTCGACGCGGTTCAGGAACTCCGGCCGGAAGTGCTCCCGCAGCGGGCGCAGCACCCGGTCCCGTCGGGCCTGCTCGTCGGCGTCCTCACCGCCGGTGCCGAAACCGAGCGCGCCGCCCCGTCCGGTGATCGCCTCCGAGCCGAGGTTGCTGGTCATCACGATCACCGTGTTGGTGAAGTCCACCCGGCGGCCCTGGGAGTCCGTCAGCCGCCCGTCGTCCAGCACCTGGAGCAGGATGTTGAACACGTCCGGGTGCGCCTTCTCCACTTCGTCCAGCAGGAGCAGCGCGTACGGGTTCCTCCGCACGGTCTCGGTCAACTGGCCGGCGTCCTCGTGGCCGACGTATCCGGGGGGTGCGCCCACCAGGCGGCTGACGGCGTGCCGCTCCTGGTACTCGCTCATGTCCAGCCGGACCATCCGGTTCTCGCTCCCGAACAGCGAGGCGGACAGCGCCCGGGCCAGTTCGGTCTTGCCGACACCGGTGGGCCCGAGGAAGAGGAAGCTGCCGATCGGCCGGTCCGGGCTGGCCAGTCCCGACCGGGACCGCAGCACCGCGTCGGCGACGGCGGAGACCGCCTCGTCCTGGCCGATCACCCGCTCCCGCAGCCGGTCCGCCAGACCGAGCAGCCGCTCGCGCTCCTGCTCGGTGAGGCTGCTGACCGGAATGCCGGTCTGCCGCGACACCAAGTCCGCGATGTCCTCGACGGTGACCTCGGTGATGCGGTCCGCGGACGGATTCTCGCCGCCGTCCTGCCCCAGCTCCTGCTCGACCGTGTTCAGCCGGTCGCGCAGCCGGGACGCCTTCTCGTAGTCCTCCGCCGCGACCGCCTGCGCCTTGTCGCGCAGCAGTTGCTCGCGCTCGCGCTCCCTGGCCCGTACGTCGGTGCCGCGGGTGCTGGAGCGCAACTGGGCACGCGCCCCGGCCTGGTCGACCAGGTCGATCGCCTTGTCGGGAAGGAACCGGCCGGTCAGGTAGCGGTCTGAGAGCCGGACGGCGGCGCTCAGAGTGTCGTCGCTGTACCGGACCTGGTGGTGGGCCTCGTAGCGGTCGCGGAGCCCCTTGAGGATCTCCACCGACTCCTCGGTACTGGGTTCGGAGACCAGCACCGGCTGGAACCGCCGGGCGAGCGCGGCGTCCTTCTCGATGTGACGCCGGTGCTCCTCCAGCGTGGTGGCCCCGATGACGTGCAGTTCACCGCGGGCGAGCGCGGGTTTGAGCATGTTGCCGGCGTCCATCGAGCCGCCCTCGCCACCGGCTCCCGATCCGCCGGCCCCGACGACGGTGTGCAGCTCGTCGATGAAGACGATCACCTCGTCCGAGTGGGCGCTGACCTCGTCGATCAGGCCCTTGAGCCGCTCCTCGAAGTCCCCGCGGTAGCGGGTACCGGCCACGACGCCGGAGAAGTCGACCTGCACCAGCCGGCGTCCCAGCAGGCTGTCCGGCACGTCCCCGTCCGCGATCCGCTGGGCGAGGCCCTCGACCACCGAGGTCTTGCCCACTCCGGCCTCGCCGACGAGCACCGGGTTGTTCTTGCCGCGGCGGGCGAGGATCTCGATCGTCTGGTCGATCTCCTCGTCGCGTCCGATGACCGGGTCGACCCGGCCCTCGCGTGCCATCCGGGTGAGGTCGTGGCTCAGCGAGTCCAGTGTCGGCGTCCCCTCGGAACCCGCAGGTCCGGGGCGCGGGCCCTCCGGTTCCGGCCCCGCCCGGCCGGTGCCCGCACTCGGCCCGGACCGGCTCCTGCCCGGAGGCGGGCTGCTGTCCGGGGTGAGGTGGGCGTCGTTGAGAATGCGCCCCGCCATCGATTCGGGGTTGGCCGCCAGAGCGACCAGGACGTGCTCGGGGCCGATGTAGGGACTGCCGTCCGACCTGGCCACGTCGTGGGCGTCGATCAGGGCGCGTTTGACCGCGGGGCTGATGGCCAGGGTGCTGCGCTCAGGCCCCTGCCCGGCCCGCCGGTCAATCTGCTCGGCGAGGGACTCCGGGTCGGTACCGCCACGCTGGATGATCGAGCGGGTCGGTTCGACGTTCAGTGCGGCGCGCAACAGATGCGCCGTACCGAGGTCGGCGTGGCCGTGCTGGGCGGCGTAGGTGGCGGCGGAGGAGACCAGTTCCCGTGCGGGTTCGCTCATCAGCCGCAGGAAGTCGAAGGACCGGGGGTCCGGCTGGTTGCCCCCGGAGCCGTGATTCCCGAAGAATCGTGCGAGGAAGTCACCGAACGGATCCTTACCGCCGGGGCCGCCGAGACCCATTGTGCTGCTCATGATTCCCCTCCCGCCGGCCTCCCGCGGCCGGCTTCGATTGAGGGTTTGCGGTCGGTCGGCACGGGTTCCCGGATGCGAGCGGACTCATGCCTCGAAGGTGCGAGCAGTGTGGAAGTACCGTGTGGAGGATTTGCAGCGGCATGGACCCCTTCGGCGCGGCCACCCGGGAACGGAGAGCCGAACCCGTACGAAAGGGGCGAACACCGTGCGGTGCGAGGGGTTCACCGGACAGGTGCAGGCCGTGGCCTCGCTCAGCGGCCGGCCGGATGCCGAACGCTCCGTCCGGGCCACGCGGGAGACGCTCGCGGAGCGCATCCCGGACGCGCTGGCCGAGTATCTGGCAGCCCGGACGGACGACCCGGAGCTCTGAGCCCGTGGGGGCGGAGCGGTTCGCCTCGGCCTCCACCCCGACGCCGGCTCGGCAGCGCTCGTGGGACGGGGGTCGCTGCGGGGGCTCACGCACGCCGCGTAGCGGACGAGTCCTGTTCCTGTCGTGGCGCGGGCAGCGCCGCGGCCGTCAACGCGACGGCCGCGCACGAGGCGGCCGTCGCCAAGAACACCGCCGAGTACGACAGTCGCGGGCCGTCGTCAGCGGTGGCGAGGGTGACGAGGGAGGCGAGGCCGACGACACCGTCCCGTGGGCGGGTGGTGTTCATCAGGCCGGAAGCCGCTCCGGCTCCCCTCGCGGATGCCGGAGGTGACGGTGGGCAGCAACGACGGCGTCGTGCTGTGGAAGATCGCCGAGGCCGGGGTGCGCCACCTGGGCGTGGAGCCCTGCGGCGACGTCGCGGGAGCGGGCGAGGCCGGCGGTATCCGCGGCGCCCCCCCCGCGGCGCCCGCTCCGCCGCCGCGACACGTCGGGGCGGCGGGTTCTGCACTCGAATGATCTGCTTTCCCTACACTCGCGGAATGCGCATATCGAGCGATCCGACCGATCAGCAGTGGGAGGCCTTGGCAGAGGTCGTCCCGCTCCGCGGTGGCTACGAGTGGCCCACCTGGCCCGCGGGCAGCCGTCCGCCCGAACTGCAGGAGGGCGACGAACACCGGCAATTCGTGGTGATCCGCGTCCAGTGCTTCGCGGACGCCCGGGAAGTGGCCGAGCACCTCATCGGCCTCTCCCCGGTGCTGCTCGACCTCAGCGCCGCCGACGCCGACGTCGCCCGCCGGGTGCTCGACTTCAGCAGTGGCGTCGTGTTCGGACTGGCGAGCGGGATGCACCGGGTGGACACCAACGTCTTTTTGCTGGCTCCGGCCGGCACCGAGGTCGCCGACCCGGGGGTCACCCGTTCGCAGGAATGACGGCCGGCGGGAACGGTTCGGCGCACCGGACCGCCGCTAGCTTCCTCGGTATGAGCGAAACCGGGCCCCCGCCGGCCGTGACCGAGTTGCGCATCTCGGCGTTCCGCTCACTCACCCGGTTCCACCTCCCCCTCGCGCCCCTGACCCTGCTGACGGGCCCGAGCGGCAGCGGCAAGTCCAGCGCGCTGGCGGCCTTCGCGCTCCTCGCCCGACTGGCCGCCGGCGACTCGGTCCACGAGGCGGTCGCCGCCGTGCCCGGCGGTCCGTCCGGATGCGTCCCCGCCGGCGCGCGGCCGGACCCCACGGGTCGGCGCGGCTTCCGGATCGGCTGCACCGCGGACGGACCGGCCGGGCGGATCCGCCTCGACGTGGCCGTCCAGGCCGAACCCGCGCTGCGCATCGTCGGTGAGCGGCTGACCTGCGACGGCGACATGCTCCTGAGCACGGCGTTGCGTGACCCGGACCGCCGCGTGGTGCAGGCCGCCTGGCACACCGCGGGCAGCGCCTCCGTCACCCGGGCGCCGCTGCCCGACGACCTGCTGGCCACCGCGCTGCTGCCGCTGCGCGTCGCGGGCACCACGCCCGGTCAGCTCCGGGTGCTGGCCTGCGCCGAGCAGTTGCTGCTCGCCCTCGGTCCGGTCTTCGACTGCCACCCGCGCCCGGAGGCCATGCGCAGACCCTCGGGCGGGATGAACTCCGTACTGCGCGGCGACTGCGCCAACATCACCGCCGTCATGCGGCGGGTGCGCGCCGACCTCGCGGCGGTGGACGCGGCGCTGGCGGCCGCCGCCGACCCCGTGCGCACCGGCCCCGCCGCCGACCCCGTGCGGACGGGGGCACGTCCGGTGGACGCCCGCGACCGGTCCGGCGCGGGCGCGTCCGGTGGGCCGCTGCCGCTTGAGTGGCTCTCCGACGGCGAACTCCGCCGCACCGCCTGGGCGCTGGTGCTGCTTGCCGGCTCCCGGGTGCTGGCAAGCAGCACCGCACCCGAGGGGCCGTCGGACGGGCGCCCCCTGCTGCTGCTCGCCGACGGCCTCGACCAGCAGATGGATCCGCGGCAGACCGCCGAACTGCTCGCCCTCGCCGCCCGCGCCTGCGGCCGGGGGCGGGTCCGGTTGCTGGGCTCGGTGTCGGACGCGGCGCCGGTCGAGCGGATCGCCGGAGCCCGGGTGCTGCGGCTGGGCGCGGCCGCGGGCGGTGGTAGACCTGGGGGATGAGCACCGAAGCCGCGCACCGCCCGGAGTCCGCATCCCCCGAGGACCGTTCGCCGACCGTCCCGGCGGCTCCGCCCGCCTCGTCGCACACGCCGGCCTCGCTGCAACGCCGGCTGACGGAGTTCGCCGCGGCCCGCGACTGGGGGCAGTACCACAACCCGAAGAACCTCTCCGCCGCGCTGAGCGTCGAGGCGGGGGAGCTCGTGGAGATCTTCCAGTGGCTCACGCCCGAGCAGTCCGCCGCGGTGATGGCGGACCCCGAGCGGGCCGGCCGGGTGGAGGACGAGGTCGCCGACGTCCTGGCCTACCTGCTCCAGTTCTGCCAGGTGCTCGATGTGGATCCGCTCGCCGCGCTCGCCGCGAAGATCGAGCGCAACGAGTCCCGCTTCCCGGCGCCGGCCGCTTCCGGCGACGCACCGCACGCACCGGAGTGAGCCGCGTCCGGTGCCTCCCGGCCGCCCGCCCCGGGTGATTCCACCCGAAGGGTGAGCGAGTTCTCCACCGTTGCCCGGTCGTCCACCGCAATCGCGGCTGCCCGGCGGGCCCGGTCGCGGCCGGGCACCGTGATGGCACACCCGGCTCGGCGAGGCGAAGGAACGGACGGTGGCGGCGATGGGGAACTACTCGGTGGCAGCGAAGGAGGAGGGCGCCCCGGCGGAAGGCGGCCGGCCGCTCGGTCCGGCAGCGGGCGAGGGGGCAGCATGGGGGCATGGATCTGCGCATCTTCACCGAACCCCAGCAAGGCGCCGACTACGGCACCCTGCTCCGGGTGGCCAAGGCCACCGAGGAGCTGGGCTTCGACGCCTTCTTCCGCTCCGACCACTACCTCGCCATGGGAGGGGACGGCCTGCCCGGCCCGACCGACGCCTGGATCACCCTCGCCGGTCTGGCCAGGGAGACCAGCCGCATCCGGCTGGGCACTCTCATGACGGCGGGCACCTTCCGGCTTCCCGGTGTGCTGGCGATCCAGGTGGCCCAGGTGGACGCCATGTCGGGCGGCCGGATCGACTTCGGCCTCGGCAGCGGCTGGTTCGAGGCGGAGCACACCGCCTACGGCATCCCGTTCCCGAAGGAGAGGTTCAGCAGACTGGAGGAGCAGCTCGCGGTCATCACCGGCCTCTGGAACACTCCGGAGGGCGAGACCTTCAGCTTCGACGGCAAGCACTACCGTCTCACCGACTCGCCCGCGCTGCCCAAGCCGGCCCAGAGCAGGGTGCCGGTGCTGGTGGGTGGGCACGGCAAGGTCCGCACCCCCAGGATCGCCGCCCGCTACGCCGACGAGTTCAACATCCCCTTCGCCTCGTTGGCGGACACCGAGGCCCAGTTCGGCCGGGTGCGCGCGGCCGCACTGGAGCACGGCCGCCCGGCGGAGGAACTGGTCTGCTCCAGCGCCCTGGTGGCCTGCGTGGGCCGGGACGACGCGGAGGTCGCCCGCCGGGCGGCGGCGATCGGCCGGGAGGTCGGAGAGCTGAAGGAGAACGGTCTGGCCGGTACCCCGGCCGAGGTGGTCGACAAGATCGGACGCTACGAGGAGATCGGTTCCTCCCGGGTGTACCTCCAGATGCTCGATCTGGCCGATCTCGACCACCTCGAACTGATCTCGGAGCAGGTGCAGTCCCAGCTGTCGTGACACCTCCCGCGCTCCCGCTCGCCGCCGCACTCGCCCGCGGTCCGCTGCCGCTGGACGGCGGCCTGTCCAACCAGCTCGCCGACCAGGGCTGCGACCTGTCGGACGCGCTGTGGTCCGCCCGGCTGCTCGCCGACGCGCCGGAGCAGCTCGTCGCGGCGCACACCGCCTATGTGCGGGCGGGGGCGCGGGTCCTCCTCAGTAGCGCCTACCAGGCCTCGTTCGAGGGCTTCGCCCGGCGCGGGATCGCGAGCGCGGCGGCGGCCGCGCTCATCGGCAGCAGCGTGCGCCTGGCCCGCGCCGCGGCGGGCGACCGGCCCGTGTGGGTGGCGGGCTCGCTCGGCCCCTACGGCGCGATGCTGGCCGACGGCAGCGAGTACCGCGGCCGGTACGGCCGCAGCGTCGCGGAACTCGTCCGTTTCCACCGGCCGCGGGTGGCCGCCCTCGTCGACGCCGGGGCCGACGTCCTGGCCCTGGAGACGGTGCCGGACACGGTCGAGGCGGAGGCGATGCTGCGGGCTGCCGAGGACTGCGGCACACCGGTCTGGCTCAGTTACACCGTGGCCGGCGACCGGACCCGGGCGGGGCAGCCGCTGACCGAGGCGTTCGCCCTCGCGGCGGGGCTCGACCAGGTCCTCGCCGTGGGCGTGAACTGCTGCGACCCGACCGAAGCGGGACGTGCCGTCCCGGTGGCCGCGGAGGTCTCGGGCAAGCCGGTGGTGGTCTACCCGAACAGCGGCGAGGGCTGGAGCGGCCGCGGGGGCGGGTGGCGCGGTCTCCCGGCCTTCGCCCCGGAGGCGGTCGACCGCTGGTGCGCGGACGGGGCCCGGCTCGTCGGCGGCTGCTGCCGCGTCGGTCCGGAGCAGATCGCCCGGCTCGCCGCCCGCCTGGAGGCGTCGGCACCCGGGCGGGAGGGGTGAGCGGCGCCGGGCCGCCACCGGTGGCCCGTGGGCGTTCGCCGGTCGGCTCGGCCAGGATGGGGTCATGGCATTCCACGTGGACTCCGAGGCCGGGCGGTTGCGCCGGGTGATCCTGCACCGGCCCGGGCTGGAGCTGAAGCGGCTCACCCCCACCAACAAGGACGACCTCCTCTTCGACGACGTGCTGTGGGTCCGCCGGGCCCAGCAGGAGCACGACCACTTCGCCGGGCTCCTGCGCGAGCGCGGCGTCCAGGTGCACCTCTTCGACGAACTGCTCGGCGAGGTGCTCGACGCCCCCGCCGCCCGGGAACTCGTCCTGGACCGGGTGTTCGACGAGAAGGAGTACGGGCCGCTGGCCACCGGGCGGCTGCGAGCCGCGTACGGCGGGCTGCCGGCGCCGGAGCTCGCCCGGGTGCTGGTGGGCGGCGAGACCAAGCGGGAGTTCCTCCGGTGGAACCCGGAGCCCGTGTCCGTCCGCTTCCACGTGACGGAGCCCGACGACTTCCTGCTCAACCCCCTGCCCAACCACCTCTTCACTCGGGACACCTCGGCCTGGATCTACGACGGGGTCGCGATCAACGCCATGCGCTGGCGGGCACGTCAGCGGGAGACGGTGCACTTCGAGGCGATCTACCGGCACCATCCCCTCTTCACCGGCGACGACTTCACCTTCTGGTCCCGAGGGGAGAGCACCCACCCCTCGACGATCGAGGGCGGCGACGTCCTCGTCATCGGCAACGGAGCCGTACTGGTCGGCATGAGCGAGCGCACCACCCCGCAGGCGGTGGAGACCCTGGCGCGCTCGCTCTTCGCGGCAGGATCCGCCCGCGCGATCGTCGCGCTCGACATGCCCAAGCGGCGCTCCTTCATGCATCTGGACACCGTCCTGACGATGGTGGACGGCGACACCTTCACCCAGTACGCGGGCCTGGGCATGCTCCGCTCCTACACCATCGAGCCCGGTGCCGAGGAGGAGGAGCTCAAGGTCACCGACCACCCGCCCGAGCACATGCACCGGGCGATCGCGGCGGCGCTGGGCCTGGATTCCGTGCGGGTGCTGACGGCCGTCCAGGACGTCCACTCCGCCGAGCGGGAGCAGTGGGACGACGGCTGCAACGTCCTGGCGGTGGAGCCGGGGGTGGTGGTGACCTACGAGCGCAACGTCACGAGCAACACCCATCTGCGCAAGGAGGGCATCGAGGTCCTGGAGATCCCGGGCAGTGAACTCGGCCGGGGGCGGGGCGGGCCGCGCTGCATGAGCTGCCCGGTCGAGCGCGACCCGGTGTGAGCGGGAGCGGGGCCGCTCGCGGCAACCGCCGTACCGGTCGTATAGGCATGCGCTCCGCCGTATATACTTCCGGGTCTGTGTACCCGACCTAGGAGCCATCCCATGGCGACAGACCTCACGGGGCGCCACTTCCTCAAGGAGCTGGACTTCACCCCCGAGGAGTTCCGGCACCTCGTCGAGTTGGCGGGCCGGCTCAAGGCCGCCAAGCGGGCGGGCACCGAGAGGCCGCAGCTGTCCGGCCGTAACCTGGCGCTCGTCTTCGAGAAGACCTCGACCCGCACCCGCTGCGCCTTCGAGGTGGCCGCGGCCGACCAGGGTGCACACACCACCTACCTGGACCCGGCCGGGGCGCAGATCGGCCACAAGGAGTCGACCAGGGACACCGCCCGCGTGCTGGGAAGGATGTTCGACGGCATCGAGTACCGCGGAAGCGGCCAGTCCGTGGTCGAGGAGCTGGCCGCGCACGCCGGGGTGCCGGTGTTCAACGGGCTGACCGACGAGTGGCACCCCACCCAGATGCTCGCCGACGTGCTCACGATGACGGAGCACTGCGCCAAGCCGCTGGAGCGCATCGCGTTCGCCTATCTCGGCGACGCCCGCAGCAACATGGGCAACTCCTATCTCGTCACCGGGGCGCTGCTGGGAATGGACGTGCGGATTGTCGCCCCGCGCGGGCTGTGGCCCGAGCAGGGCGTGCAGGACCGGGCGCGGGAGCTCGCGGAGCGGACCGGTGCCCGGATCACCCTCACGGAGGAGGTCTCCTCCGGGGTGCGTGGCACCGACTTCGTGGCCACCGACGTCTGGGTCTCGATGGGGGAGCCCGAGGAGGTGTGGGACGAGCGGATCACGGCGCTGGCGCCCTTCGCGGTCACGAGTGAGGTGCTCAGGGCGACCGGGAACCCCGACGTCAGGTTCCTGCACTGCCTCCCGGCCTTCCACGACCTCGGTACGGCCGTCGGGCGGGCGATCCACGACCGGTACGGGCTGGAGTCGCTGGAGGTCACCGACGAGGTGTTCGAGTCGGAGCACTCCGTGGTGTTCGACGAGGCGGAGAACCGGATGCACACCATCAAGGCCGTACTCGTCGCCACGATGGCCGGTGCGGGTCCCCGCCGCCCGTAGCGCCGCAGATCCGCCCGGCGGAAGTCTTCCCGCCCGTGGCTACGGCACCGGCGGCCGGGCACGGACGGCCGAAGGGGCGCGGGCTCCGTGGCGTACGGAACCCGCACCCCTTTCGTCCGGTGATGCCGTCGTCTGCGGACCGGGTAAGCCGGTCAAACGACGGCCCACAGGCCCAGTGCGACCAGGAAGGCCGACAGGCCGAGGGTCGTCTCCATCACCGTCCAGGTCTTCAGGGTGGTCTTCTCGTCCATGCCGAAGAACCGGCTGACCAGCCAGAAGCCCGAGTCGTTGACGTGCGAGAGGACTGTGGCGCCGGCTGCGATCGCCACGACCAGCAGCGCGATCTGGAAGTCGCCCAGTCCGGCCTCGGCGACCGAGCCCGCGATCAGGCCGGACGCGGTGGTCAGGGCCACTGTCGCGGAACCCTGTGCGACGCGCAGCAGGGTCGCGATCACGAAGGCCTGGACGATCAGCGACATGCCGAGGTCCGCGAGGGAGTCGCTCAGCGCGGTGCCGATGCCGCTGAGCCGCAGGATGCCGCCGAACATCCCACCCGCACCGGTGATCAGGATGATGGAGCAGATCGGGCCCAGGGCGCTGTCCAGCGTCCTTGTGACCTCGGACATCGACGACGCCCGGGGGAGGCCGAGGATCGCGATGGCGACGAGGACGGTGATCAGCAGCGCCACCGGGGTGTTGCCGAGCAGCCCCAGGAAGGCGACCCAGCCCTGCCCGTCATCGAGCGCTCCTGCGGTGACCAAAGTGTCCAGGACGGTGTTGAAGGAGATCAGGACCAGCGGTACGAACAGCAGCAGGAGCACGGTGCCGAAGGTCGGCGGCTGCCGCTCCGCACCGAGTCCGCCACCGGTGGCGTTCCCGCCGTCCTTCGCGTGTGTGTCCGCCGTGGTCCCACCCGTGGTGTCCGTGCCCGCGGCGTTGCCGCCGCCGGTGAGCGTCTTCGTCCCGCCGTCCGAGGGTCCGCGGCCGCGGCTGTCCTTCTGCTCGCCGAAGAGGACCTCGGGAACCGGGACGTAGATGCGCGCGCCCAGGAACCGGGAGACGAGCATGACGCCGACGTACCAGGAGAGCACCGCGATAGGGATGCCCACCAGCATGGTGACGCCGATGTTGCCGCCGAGCACCTCGGCGGCGGCGACCGGGCCCGGGTGCGGCGGGGTCATGGCGTGCATGGCGGCGAACGCGCCGGCCGCCGGCAGCGCGTAGAGCAGCAGCGAGCCGCCGAAGCGGCGGGCCACCGTCAGGATGATGGGCAGGAAGACGACCAGGCCCGCGTCGAAGAAGATCGGGAACCCGAAGAGCAGGGCCGCGATGCCGAGGGCGAGTGGCGCCCTGCTCTCCCCGAACCTGCCGATCAGTGTGTCGGCCAGAACCTGCGCGCCGCCGGTGACCTCCAGCAGGCGTCCCAGCATCACGCCGAAGGCGACCAGCAGGGCCACCGACCCGATGGTGCCCGCGAATCCCGACATCATCGCGTCGGGGATGTCGGCGAGCGGGAAGCCGACGGCGAGCGCCGTGAGCACGCTCACCAGGACCAGTGACACGAAGGCGTGCAGCTTCACCTTCATGATCAGGAACAGCAGCAGGGCGACGGCCCCCGCTGCGATCAGCAGCAGCGCTGCCGTGCCGTACGCCGGCTCAATTGCTTCCATGAGAACACTCCATTGAATTCTCCGTGCCGTGGATGTCCGGGCCGGACCCGGGACTGCCGGTGAGGACGGCAGCGGCCTGTGCGGTGACGCTCTCGGGGCCCGCCGTGAGGGGGATCGAGGTGCCGAGCTCGTCCGCCTGAAGCGGTTCGAGCGGGGCGAACCGCGAGTCGAGCAGCGCACCGGGCATGAAATGGTCGCGGCGCTGGGCGAGCCGCTCGGCGATCAGCGCGCGATCGCCGGTCAGATGGACGAAGAAGAGACGCGGGGAACCGGAGCGCAGCCGGTCGCGGGAGACCCGCTTCAGGGCCGAGCAGCTCACCACCCCGCCGCGTCCCGCGGCCCCGGCGCCGATCGCGTCGAGCCACGGTTCCCGGTCGCTGTCGTCGAGCGGGCCACCGGTGCTCGTCCGCGCGATGTCGGCCGGCGGGTGGAACGCGTCGGCCTCGGCGCAGGGGGCCCCGAGTTCGTCCGCCAGCAGTCTGCCGATCGTGGACTTGCCCGTGCCGGACACGCCCATGACGGCCACGAACTGGGAGGGGGACATCCGTGAACCTCGCTGTCTTCCTCGACCCGATGCCGCAGCACACTCAAGCCCATGAGTACGACGTATTCAAGTCCTTGTCTCTCAAAAGTCATACATATTTGCGGGATCACGCGGACGCGTAGGGTGAGAGCAGCAGGGGGAAAACGAAGTGCGGGCCGGACACGGGAGAGCCATGACCAGTGAGGGGCAGGGACTGCACGCGCGGCTGCTGGCGTGCCTGGGTCCCGAGATCACGTCCGGCGGCTGTCCTCCCGGCACGGTGCTGCGCACCGACGAACTGGAGCAGCGGTTCGACGTCTCCCGCACGGTGGTGCGCGAAGCCGTACGCGTCCTGGAGTCCATGAGCCTGGTGGCGTCACGGCGCCGCGTCGGCGTCACGGTACGCCCCACCGAGGAGTGGAACGTGTACGACCCCCAGGTGATCCGCTGGCGGATGGAAGGTGCCGACCGGGCCCGGCAACTGCGGTCTCTCACGGTACTGCGCTCGGCCGTCGAACCCGTCGCCGCCGGGCTGGCGGCCCGGCTGGCCGATCCCGGGCAGTGCGCCGAGCTGACCGAGCACGCTCTGGGCATGGTGGCGACCTCACGCGGCCAGCAACTGGACGCCTACCTGGTCCACGACGTGGCGTTCCACCGGGTCATCCTCTCCTCCTCGGGCAACGAGATGTTCGCCAAGCTGGGTGATGTGGTCGCCGAGGTCCTCAGCGGGCGCACCGAGCACCACGTGATGTTCACCGACCCCGACCCGGCCGCGGTGACCTTGCACGTCCAGGTCGCGGAGGCGGTGCGGCACCGAGACGAGGAGGAGGCCGAGCGGCTGACGCGGGAGATCACCGCCGGAGCGATGGCGGAACTCGACCTGCTGGCACCCTGAATCCTGATCCACCGAGGTGGTTCGGGCGTGGCCTTCCGATTGGTTTCCGCGTCCGCCTGGAGAGGGTGGCAGGGTGCGGAGGCCCTTGGACCGGACGTACTCGGTGACCGGCTTGACCAGTTGGTCGATCACTCCAGCAGAGCCCGGGAACCTCAGCCACCTCGGCTCTCGGTCCGTTCGTCGCCCGGAACCAGGCAAAGAGGAGGTGCGCGGGTCCGGACGGATGCGCACGTCCCCGATGGCGCAGTGCGCGGATCTCCGCGTCCTTGCCCCGGTCGCCCCTCGGCAGCAGGCGCGGTACGGCGACCACGTGCGTCACCCCGGGCGGGCACGTCGCAGCAGCACAATCAGCGATCATGCCGGGCGATCGCCAGCGGTGCGGGAGTATCGATTCGAGCTTGCGTGAGCGAGACCCAACGCCTCCGCACGCCGACTCCCACCTGGGCGGATGAGAGTTGCGGCAGGGACGGCGCCGCCCGCTTCTGTCGAGAAGACCACGAGCAGTCAGCCGTGAGGCGCTCGGCGGGGACCCCGCCCAGCGCCTCACGTGGCTGTGCTCGGCCGTCAGTCCGTCAGGCCGGTACGCACAGCGCCATGGCTTGTACCTTGCCCTTGACCTGCTGCGCCACACACCCCGTCGCCCGTGCGCGTCGGGACGTTGGCCCGCACCGCGTCGTAGATGTTGCCGCCGTTGGCGTAGTGGAAGGTGTTGGAGAAGTGTCCGCCTCCGGAGACCTTGGTGCCGGACGGGCATGTCGCCTTCGAAGGTTCGCGGACATCCCCTCGGCGCTGGAGTCGGCTCGGAACCTGCTGGTCCTCCTGGGAGTGGCGCTGCTTGTCCGTGCAGGGTTCGGGACGCCGACCGCTGCTTCCCTCACTGCTGCCGTGTCGTTCGGCTGTGCGTTCCTCGGTATGTGCGGGCCGGCGGACCCGTATCCCCGGGTTGTGCTCCTCGGACCGCGGGGGCATCCCCACGCCGCGATCGCCTGCCTGGCCGTCTTCGTCGCGGCCTGGCGGCGCTGGGGCGGAGCACGGACCGGCGGTCACCGGGCCGGGACCCGCTCACCGGGCGTCCCCGTCCGTGCCGCCGTCCGCGTCGCGTGCTCCGTCCGTGTCGCCGGTCGATCCGTCCTCGTCCCACCAGGGCTCTTCCGGGCCCCTGCGGTTGGCCACCACCGCGGCCACCGGCGGAATCACCGCCGCCACCGCGCACATGCCGATCGCCAGGGGCACCGAGTAGAGCCGCACGACCGCCCATGCGCCGACGAACAGCAGCAGGCACAGCCCCATCAGCGCGAAGTACCGCCGCCGCCGCGTCACCGCCGAGCGGCCCGCCGCGTCGCGACCGTAGGTATCGTCCGCAGGGCCTGACACTGTTCCCGCGTACGGCCGGGTACCGCCCGTCGCGCGCCCTCCCGGGCCGGGACCGGCCGACCCGCGGCCCGGCCGGGCGTCACCGGTCCTCCCGTGGCGGCCGGGCCGCGGGGTCACGCCGCCTCCCGCCGGACTTCCTCCACCACCGCCTTCTCCAGCGCCGCCCGCACCAGGGCGGCGGCGAACCGCGCCGTCGCACCCCGGGGCGCCAGTGCCGCCAACGCGTCCGTGTCGCCCGGCAGCCCCAGCCGCTCCGCGCCCTTGCGGGCCTTGGCGTCCAGATACGGCCGCAGTTCCGGCCACACCTCCTGCACCTCGCGCAGGAAGATGTCCGCGCCGGTCGGGCCGAGCCCCGGCAGCCCGCGCAGCAGCCGTCGCAGTTCGTCCGGGTCGCCGTCGGCCTTCTTCCGCATCCGCCGCAGGTCCCCGCCGTAGGACTCCAGGACCGTCTCCGCTGCCTGCCCCAGGCGGGTGGCGGTCTGCTCGTCGTAGCGCCGGTAACCGCCCTCGCCCAGCGCGTCCACCCGCTGCTGCCAGGTCGCCTCCGCCATCGGCTGGGGGCTGCGCATCCCCGCCCGGAACAGTGCCTCGGCCGCCGCGACGGCGACCGAGGCGCGGATCGGCGCGCTCAGCAGGTCGGCGAGCACCGTGAGCTGGAACAACGGCTGCGGGGTGTCGCGCAGGGTGATGCCCGCCTGCGCCGCGTAGGTGCGGCCCGCCGTGTCCAGCAGCGCTTCCACGGTCCGCCGGTCGGCCGCGCTGCTCATCGCGGGGGTTTCAGCGGGTCGTGGCCCAGCCGCATCAGCCGGTGCCGCCAGTTCTCCTGGCCCGCGGTGGGCTCCAGATCCTCCCGTCGCTCGGAGGACACCGTGTCGACGACCTTCTCCATCACCCGGAGGTCGTCGTCGGTGAGGTCGGTGCGCCGCTTGCGCAGCACCGCGAGCACCTGCCTCCCCTTGGGGGTGCCGGCCTGGTCCGGCACCGTCTCGCTGTTCTCCAGCGCGGTGTCCGTCCGCAGCCACTCGCTCAGTTCCTGTGAGGTCATGTTCACGACGCGGTGGAACTCGTCCCACAGGGCGTCGGTCTCCGGTGAGGTGTCGACCACGGCAGTATCTCCTCTTCGCGGCTCCGTCGTTCCCCGCGCGGGTCCCCGCCGCCGCGTGCGGGAAACGTGGCCGCTCCCGGGCGTCGCGGTGCTCAGTGGCAGAGTGCCTCGTCCAAGGCCGCCAGGACGTTCGCGCCGCCGGCGTCCGTGGTGGGCAGCGCGGTGACCGCCACGGAGACGGCCCGACCGTCCCGGGTCGCGCCGCCCCGGGTCTCGTAGCCGGGGATGTCGCCCCGTGGCCCCGGACCAGACCACCGCAGCTCACTGGTGTGCTCATCAGTCCGAGCCCGTAGCGCGCCCCCGGCCACAGGTCGGCTTCCACCGTGCGGCGCATCTGCGCCAGCTCCGCCTTCCCGAGCAGCCGTCCGCCGAGCAGCGCGGTGAGGAAGCGGTTCACGTCCCGTGGAGTGGAGACCAACTGGCCCACGGCCCATCCCCAGGACAAATCCATCCTCGTGATGTCGCGCATCGGCGCGTCCGGTCCCTCGGCGTGGTAGCCCCCGGGGGTGCGCCCGGCGGATGCCGCGCTCACCGACGTCGGGGAAGTACGTCGCACGCAGCCCCGCGGGACGGATCACCCGCTCCGTCAGCTCCTCCGCCGGCGGCCGGCCGGTGACCTTCTCCACCAGCAGCCCCGCCAGCAGGTAGTCGGTGTTGCTGCAGGACCACTCGGTGCCCGGCGCGAAGACCGCCTTCCGGGAGAGCGCCAGGTCCAGCAGTGCGCGGGGAGCGGTGCAGGCGTCCCGCAGCGCCGGGAAGTGGGTGCCGAGTACCTTCGACGTACTCGGGGAGCCCGCTGGCGTGCTGGAGGGCCTGCCGCACGGTGATGTCCCGGCCGCGCACCGCGGCCAGCGCGGCGGGGAAGCCGTCGCGTCGCACCCGTTCTCCGAGCGCGCGCCGGACCCCGTCCCGCGGCCCGGCGCCGCGCCGGTGTCGCGGGGTCCGCATCAGCATGGCGGACCAAGATCCACACATCGAACCCGTCAGCGGGCCTTCCGCATGGGGGCGGACCGCCGCGTGGCCGGAGTGCCCGCGGGTCCGGCACGGTACAGCGGGCACCACCGCCCCGCCCGCCGGCGCCGGGGCGCGGCGAGGTCCGTGGTGGGCGCGGGTGGGGGCGCGGGGGCGGTCCGGGTGCGGAGGGCGGCACCGGACGGACGCGGTGCGGGAGGGCCGCGGTGGGGGAGGGCCGCGTCGGCGAGGTGCGGCGTCCTACCGTTCCTGCGGTCCCGCCGGGACGTCGGCCTCGGCGGAGGAGTCCGGCCCGTCGGCCGGCCCGTCCTGCGCCGGGACGGACGGTACGCGGTCCCGCCGTCCCGGTACGGCGAGGTTCGCCGTACCGGACCAGCGCTCGTACGGGGCCGTCCGGTCCCGGTGGGGCAGGACCGCCATCGGCGACCAGCCCCACACGACCGTGGCGGCGAGCACCGCCGCGTACGGCAGCAGCGGCCCCACCGGGTCGGGGACGGAGACCGCGCCGACGTGCTCGGCGACCGCCAACCAGCCCACCGCCAGGGGGGAGTGCAGCATCCAGGTGCGCAGCGTGATGCGTACCGGCCCCGCCCTGCTCCCGTCCGGCCGGGCGATGCGCAGCAGCACGGCGCGCTTGCCGGGGGTGGAGGCGAACACCGCGGGCAGCAACCAGAACCAGAGCACGCCCAGCGCGGTGCCGATGGGCAGGGCGTACTGCCGACCGGTGGGCCAGTCGGTTCCGACGGCGATCAGGCCGGTGGTCAGCGTCCAGGTGATCAGCCAGCCGGCCAGGTCGGTGAGGAAGGCCAGTGCCCGCCGGATCACGCTGACCCGGTCGCCGTAGCGGGAGCGCTCGCGGTCCGGGTCGTTCGCGGGCAGGAGCCGCAGCAGGGGGCCGGCGACCAGCCAGCCGAGGACCGCGCCGCCGGTGTTCAGCAGCAGGTCGTCCACGTTGAACTGCCGGTAGGGGCAGTCGTAGACGAACCACAGGCCGGTGTACTGGGTGGTCTCGAAGAACAGCGAGACGGTGAACGCCAGGACGGTCGCGGGGAGCAGGTTCTGCCGCAGGAGGTAGCGCAGGTAGATGCCCAGCGGGAAGAGCAGCGCGACGTTCAGCAGTGTGGTCCAGGTCGGCGTCAGGACGAACAGCGTCGCCGGGTCCCAGTCGCCGCCGGCGGCCGTGGACACCGTGGAGTAGAAGGCGAACGGCTCCAGTTGCGGACTGGCGGCGTAACGCACGGCGGAGCAGTGGGCGCTGGTGTCGGCCGGCAGCGGCATGACGGTCTGCAGCAGAGCGGCGAGCAGGTAGAAGACGAAGCTGTAGAAGACCAGGGCCGACCACCCGCCGGCCCTTCCGCGCCGGCGGTAGCCGCGGATGGCCACCGGGACCATGATCAGGGCGGTGATGAGCGGGAACAGGGAAACCGCGGCCTCGACGGGCAGCAGGTACGTCTCGAACACGGCGGGTGCCTTCTGCGGCGTCCTCTGCCGCGGTACGGGTCCGGTGGGTGTGCGGGGACCGGGCGGATGCCGTGGCCTGCCCGGGGCGCGGCGAGTCCTCCCGCCGGTCCACCACAGTAGGCGATCTCCGCACGGCCCGGTGCGGGCCGGTCACGCCGGCCCGCACCGCGGACGTCGGGCAACGGGCCCGGAGCACCGCTGCCCTGTCGCGGAGGCCGGCGCTCGCCGCAACCTCCCCGCGGGCAACCCGGGCGAGGCCGACCGGTTACTATGCGGACCTTCGGTCCGTATAGTGGAAACGAAACGGACCGGCGGTCCGAACTGCTGCGGAACGGGGCACGAGGGACACCCGCACCACCGCCCCTGCGGACCTGTACCGCCGGGGCCCGCGGTTGCTGCCGGACAAGGGGCGACGCCTGGGCCGAAGTGTGGGACGCGGAGGGGGCCCTCGAGTTCCTGTCCGCACCGCCGGGACGGTTGCCCCGCCGAGGCCGTGACCCCGCCCGGGGCTCCGCCGCCGGGAACGTCGCCGGGCAGGCCCCACGGGCTCAGCCGCGCGAGCGGGTGCCCCAGGGCGTGGTCGGCTGGAGCACGGCCTCGCTCAGTGCGCGGGTGCGCAGGTGGGTGATCGCCCGGTACTCGGGGTCGGCGACCATGGCGCCGAACGCCGCCCGGCTCGGGTAGCGCACCACCAGGACCGCGTCCCAGGACTGTCCCGTCTCCGCGACCAGGGGAGTGCCCCCGTCACCGGCGTGGAGCACCTCGCCGCCGTACTTCTTCAGAAAACGGCCGGCCTGCCGGGAGTACTCCTCGTACGACGCCCGGCCGTCGGGTCTGAAGCGGAGCAGGTTGAGCATGACGACCGGGCCGTCCGGGCCCTCCGCCACCAACCGGGCGATCTCGGCTTCCGAGGGATCCACTGCCACGGTGCGGCCCTTCTCGTCGCTGAGCGCCCGGCGCCGCCGGGCCCTCTCCGTCACGGACGGCAGCAGCCTAGCCCCGTGGGGAGCGACTGCATACCGTCCGGTCGGTTTCTCTCCGGTTCCGGGTCTCGCTTCCGGCCGGTCGAACGTGCGGGACAGCCCTCAGGCACCCGACCCGTCCCGCTCCCGTAGCGTGAGCCGCCGGACGATCCGCTCGACCCGGTCGGCGCCGCCGGCGGGTCGGAGTACGGAGGAGGAACGCATGGACGCGGACGACTGGGATGCGCGCTACCGGGCCGCGGAGCGCGTGTGGTCGGCGGAGCCGAACCGCTGGGTGGCCCGGGAGGTCGGAGGCCTGCCTCCCGGCCGGGCCCTGGACCTGGCGGCGGGGGAGGGGCGCAACGCGGCGTGGCTGGCGAGCCGTGGCTGGCAGGTGGACGCCCTCGACTTCTCACCCGTGGCGGTGCGCCGGATCACCGAGGCGGCCGGGCTCCACGCGGACGCCGTGCACGCCGAGGTCGCCGACGTCACCCGCCACACCCCCGCGGAGGCCGCCTACGACCTGGTGCTGATCTCCTACCTGCACCTGCCCCGCCCCGAGATGGACGGGGTGCTGGCGAGCGCCTGCCGTGCGGCGGCGCCCGGCGGCACCCTGCTCCTCGTCGGTCACGACGTGAGCAACCGGGAGCACGGCACCGGCGGCCCGCAGGACGAGCGGCTGCTCTCCCGCGTCGGGCAGGTGCGCGCCGCCTGGGAGCCGTACGCCGAGATCGTCCTGGCCGAGGTGGCCCGGCGTCCGGTCGGGGACGCCACGGCCCTGGACACAGTGGTCCGCGCCGTCCGCCGCTGACGGAGGCCGCATCCGGCCGCCTTCAGCGGCGCACGGCCACGCATCGGGGTGCCGGAGTGCCGGGGGCCCGGCGGTGGGCCGAACCCCGGCGGAAGCGCACTCATCCGGCGCGCAGGCCGCGGTCGGCGAAGGCGATCAGCCACTCGAAGCTCTCGTCGACGTCGGCGCTCCACTGGAAGCCGTTGGCCCCCTGAAGGGTGGCGAAGCCGTGGCAGAGGCTGCGGTGGCGCGCCTTGTGCGGGGTCAGGATGGTGGGTGAGTGCGGCGGCGGGGCAGGGGCCGTCGTGGTGAGGGCACGGCGCGTTCGGAGAGGGCAGCGGATGGATATGAGGGACGAGGGCGGTGCCGGGGCGGGTGCCGGGCCCGGCACCGTGGCCGACGGGGAGGGTGCTGCCGTGCGCGGCGGTTCGGGGGAGTGCTGGGACCGGGAGCCGCATCCGTCGGACAGTACGCGGACGTTCGGGGCGTTCGTGCAGACGTTGCGGGAACATGCGGGCCTGAGTCGGGCGGAGTTGGGTGATCGGGTGCGGTACTCGAAGCACACGGTGGCGTCGGCGGAGTTGGGGCGCCGGATGCCGGACGAGTCGTTCGTGGAACGTGCGGAGCAGGCGCTGGGCAACACCGGCGCGCTGCGGAAGGCGGCCCGTCATCTCACGCGGGGTGAGGTCGGCTTGGCGGCGTGGTTCCGGCGGTGGGCGGGGCTGGAACGCGAAGCGGTGAGCCTGTGCACGTACGAGTGCCGCTTGGTGCCGGGACTGCTCCAGTCCGAGGCGTACGCCCGGGCGGTGTTCGACAACAGCGTCCCGCTGCTGACCGATGAGCAGCGGGACGCCCAACTCGCAGCGCGACTGGCTCGGCAGACGATGATGCGGGAGCGACCGACCGTGCCGTTCAGCTTCATCGTGGATGAGTCCATCTCTCGGCGCAGGCTGGGTGGGACGCATGTGTACCCGAGCATGCTCGATCATGTGCTGGAGGTGACGGCGCCCAGGAACGTGACGTTGCAAGTGGTGCCCACGGACTCGGAGTTCCATGGGTGTCTGGACGGTCCCGTGCGCATCCTGGAGACCTCGGAAGGACGGCGACTCGGCTACTCCGAGGGTCAGCAGAACGGGCGCCTCATCTCCGTCCCGAAAGAGATGAGCCTGCTCTGTCAGCGCTATGAAACACTGCGCTCTCAGGCCTGAATCCGAAGGAGCCCAGGGACCTGCTGGAGCGACTCCGAGGAGAGCCATGAGCAGCGGTATGACGGAGCTCGCCTGGTTCAAGTCCAGCTACAGCGGAACGCAGGGCGACGACTGCGTGGAGATCGCGATCGGGGAACCGGCTGTTCACGTGCGGGACTCCAAGGACGTGTGCCGTCCGCCCCTCGCGGTCGGTCACGCGGGATGGGCGTCGTTCGTGGAGTTCGCCTCGCGGCACTGACCGAGCAGGGGTGTGCCGTCCGCACCGCCGGAGCACCGAAGGCGTGGACGGCACACCTGGTTGCGGGCCCCGCGTGCTCAGGGCTTCCCGGTCGGGCCGCAGTCGGGGCTGCCCGGGCGGGTTCCGGCCCCGGGGTCCGGTCCCGGCGCGACGTCGCGGCCGGTCGGGGTCAGGGGGTCGGCGCGGGTGGGGGCTCCCATTCGAGGAGGGCGAGTCCGGCGGCCATGCCGCCCCCGAAGCCCGCCAGGAGGACGAGGTCCCCGGGGGCCAGGCGGTCGGTGGCGTGGTCGAGGGTGAGGGGTACCGAGGCCGCCCCGGTGTTGCCGAAGTCCGCTGCCGTCACGTGGGTCCGGTCCGGTGCGAAGCCGAGGTCGGCCGCCAGCTTCTCGATCATGCGGCCGTTGGCCTGGTGCGGCACGAAGTGGACGCGGGGCTCTGCCTCTCCTCGCGCGCCACCCGCCCACCGCGCCCCGCCTGCCCCCTGCCCGCCCTGCGCCCCGTGCTCGCCCTGGGCACGGACGAGGTGGGTGTCCAGGAAGTCGCGGATCATCGGCCCGACCCGGTCCTCGACGAAGGTGCGCACGGCCCGGCCGTCCATCGTGAAGTAGTGCAGTCCGTCGGCGAGGGACTCGGGCGAGGCCGGGATCCGGGAGCCGCCGGCCGGGACGCGGATCAGGTCCCGGTCGTCGGGGAACGACGCCAGACGGGTCGCGAGCACACCCCTGCCGCGGACCGGCCCCAGGACGACGGCCCCCGCGCCGTCGCCGAACAGCACCGCCGTGCGCCGGTCGGCAGGGTCGAGGATGCGGGAGTAGATGTCGGCACCGACGACCAGGGCGCGTTCGCCGGTGCCGTGCAGCATCCGCTCGGCCGTGGTCAGGGCGAAGACGAAGCCGCTGCACACGGCGTTCATGTCGTACGCGGGCGTACCGGGCGGGACGGCGAGTTCGGCGGCCACCGCGGCGGCGGTGGGCGGTTGCGGCGAGTCCGGAGTGGAGGTCGCCACGATGATCAGGGAGAGGTCTTCGGCGCCCACCCCGGCGTCCCGGAGAGCGGCACGGGCGGCGGTCGCCGCGAGACCGGAGGTGGCGTCGTCGGGCGCGGCCCGGCGGCGGCTCCGGATACCGGTGCGCCGGACGATCCACTCCGGTGTCACCCCGGCCGGTGCTCCCACCTCCTCGTTGGTGACGACGTCGCCGGGCAGGCAGGAACCGGTGCCGAGCACACCGACGGCTCCCGCGGTGGGGACTGCGGCTGAACGACTGGTCATGAGGACTCGTTTCCGATCGGCCCGAGTGGGCGGTGGGGGGTGGGCCCCGGCGCGTCGGTGGTCCGGCGGGGACCGCGGAGCCCGTGCGCCGGGGGCCCGGGGGACCGCTGCGGGTCAGGCGGCCTCGTAGATGCGCTGGTGGTCGCGGAGCGCGGCCAGCCGGAAGGGCCCCCGGGTGCGGTGGGGCAGCTCGTGGTGGCCTCCGTCGGTGGGCAGGTCCTGCCGGCGCAGCGCGCGGTAGGTGTCGAAGTCGATGGTCTGCCGGGTGTCGACGGCCTCCCGGTGCGCGTCGGACCGCAGGAGCGACCGGTAGCCGGGGCGCACCCGGGCGGCGAGGAACTCGGCGACGCTGCCGGAGCCGTAGCTGAACAGGCCCAGCGTCCGCCCCTCCAGGTCCGGGCAGTTCTCCAGGGCGGCGGCGAGGGCGAGGTAGACGGAGGCCGTGTAGCTGTTGCCGACGGTCTCGTTGTAGCCGGTGGTGGGGGCCACGGCGTGGTGCAGCGAGTCCTCGTCGGCCGGTGCGCCGCAGGTCTCCCGCAGCGTCCGGTGCGCCTTGAACGCCAGCCGCGTGTAGGGCTGGTGGTAGCAGAACGCGCGGAACTCCTCCAACGGCAGGCCGCCGCGCGCACGGTAGTCCCGCCAGGTGCCCTCGACGGCGTCGAGGTAGGCCGTGACCGACTCCTTGCCGTTGACCAGCGCGGTGGCGCGGTAGTTGGGGCGCCAGAAGTCCATCACGTCCGTGGTGAACAGGCCCGTGGGGCCGGTGAGTTCGAGGAGCTGGGGGTCGGCGGAGACGAGCATGGCCGCGGCCGCCGCGCCCTGCGTGGCCTCGCCGGAGCTGTCGAGGTCGTAGCGGGAGATGTCACTGGCGATGACGAGCACCTGCTCGTCCGGGTCCCGGTGGACGAGTCCGGCTGCGAACTGGAGGGCGGCGGTGGCGCCGTAGCAGGCCTGCTTGACCTCGACGACGCGGACCTGCGGCGGCAGCCCCAGCAGCGAGTGGACGTACACGCCCGCGGCCTTGGACTGGTCGATCGAGCTCTCGGTCGCGAGGACGACGGTGCGGATGCGGTCGGTGCCGTGCCGCTGCACCAGGGGGAGCGCGGCGGCCGCCGACATGGTGACGATGTCCTCGTCCGCGGTGGGTACGCTCATCGCGCGCTGGCCCAGCCCTTTGTGGTACTTCGCCACGTCGGTGCCGTTGCAGCGGGCCAGTTCGGTGTGGTGCAGCACCAGGCTGGTGGTGCTGAAGGACAGGTCGTGGATGCCGATGGCGGTCTCAGCGGACATGGGCGTCTCCCGTGGCGCGTTCGAGGCGGGTGTGGGCCTTCATCAGCTCGCCGGGGTTCGTCTGTGCGGCGAGGAGCGACAGTTCGCCGCACAGGACGGTGGCGGCGGCCAGGGCGGCGAGCCTTCGCGCGTTGTCGCCGTCGGGCCGGTCCTCCCGGCAGCCGAGCCGGGTGAGGTGGGTGTCGACGAAGTCGATCCCCTTCCCGCTGCCGACCGTGCCGAGGACCAGGTTGGGCAGGGTGCAGGAGAAGTAGAGGGCGCCGTCGCGGTCCTGCGTGTACGTGACGCCCTGGGAGCCCTCCACGATGTTCGCCGCGTCCTGGCCGGTGGCCAGGTAGAAGGCGAGGAGCATGTTGGCGTAGTGGGCGTTGGCGGAGCGGATGCCGCCGGCCAGCAGGGTGCCGACGAGGTTCTTGTTGATGTTGAGCGCGGTGATCCGGTCGGCGGTGGTGTGCAGGTGGTCGGCCACGACGTGCCGGGGGACGAGGATCTCGGCGACGACGTTCTTCCCGCGGCCGAGGATGCCGTTGACGGCGGTCGCCTTCTTGTCCGTGCAGTAGTTCGCGGAGATCGAGCCGTAGCGGATGCCCGGGACGGTGGCCAGGAGGTGCGCCAGCAACGCGTCGGAGGCGAGGGTGGCCATGTTGTGGCCGGAGGCGTCACCGGTGGCGAACTCGAAGCGGATGAACAGCAGCGGGCCGGTGATCTCGTGGCGCACGTCCAGGAGGCGGGCGTAGCGGCTGCTGTTCCGGGTGATCTCCCGCAGCCGGGGGAGGTCCTCCGTCACCGCGCGGGCGGCGGAGTGGGCGGCCGCGGCGTCGTCGGCCTCGACCAGGACGGACCGGGTCATCCGCTCGTCGACCAGGGTGGTGCGGATGCCCCCCTCGACCAGGCGGGAGATCTTCGCGCCGCGGCCGACGGAGGGCCAGAGCGGGGTTTCGTAGGTGGCCAGGGGCACCTCCGTCTCGGTGGTGGTGACATTGCCGGAGATGCGTACGGGGCCCACCCAGCGCAGGGGGACGTTCGCCGCTGCGGTGTCGGTCGACGGTTCGGCCGTGAGGGTCATGCGGTTGCTCCGTTCTCCGCGGTCCGCTTCGGATCGCGGTCGTGGGCGAAGGCGCGCAGTGAGCCGGTGAACAGCACGTCGCAGTCGGCGAGTGCGTCCGGGCTGTGTGCGCCGAGCAGGGTCATGAGAGCGGTCAGGTGGTCCAGCCAGGTCGTGATGTGCCGGACGAGGGCGTCCACGCCGCTGTCGAGGAGCGTGGTGAGGAAGGGGCCGGAGGCGCCGACGGCGTGGGCGCCGAGGGCGAGCGCCCGCGCGATGTCGAGGGGGTTGCGCACGCCGCCGGAGGCGAGGAGCGGCAGGCCGCAGCCGCGGGCGTCCAGGAGCGCGGCCGGTGTGCTGAGCCCCCAGCCCTCCAGGTAGCCGTAGTCGGGACTGTCGCGGCGGTCGTTCTCGACGCGGGCGAAGTCGGTTCCGCCGCTGCCGGCGACGTCGGCGGCGCGGACTCCCAGCGAGGCCAGTTCACGCACGGTCCGTCCGCTCAGTCCGAAGCCGACCTCCTTGACCACGACGGGGACGTCGACGGCCGCCGCGATGCGCTCGATGCCGGAGGCCCAGTGCGCGAAGGACCGGTCGCCCTCGGGCATGACGGTCTCCTGCACGGGGTTGACGTGGACCTGGAGCGCGTCGGCGGCCAGCAGCCCGACGGCGCGCCGGGCCTGCTCCGGGGTGGCGTCGGCGTTCAGGTTGGCCAGTACGAATCCGTCGGGGTGCTCGCGGCGCACCGGGGTGAAGGTGGAAGCGGTGGCCGGGTCCTTGAGGTAGGGGCTCATGGAGCCGGTGGCCAGCGGCAGTCCGGTCTCGCGTGCGGCGACGGCCAGGTCGCGGTTGATCTCGCCGGTCCGCGGGCTGCCACCGGTCATGGCGTTGATGTACAGCGGCACCGGCCAGCGCATGCCGGCGAAGCGGGTCGCGAGGGAGACTCTCGCGCGGTCGGTGCCGGCGAGGGCGTGGTGCACGAAGCGCACCTCGTCGAACTGGCTCGGCCGGGACGCGGGGGGCGCCTTGGAGGGTGTGCCGGGTTGCGGCGGCTCCGCCGCGGGCGCGTACTGCGCGTGGGCGAGCCGGACGTGGTCGTCCTTCCGGTGTGCGGTCATCGGGTCCGTCCTTGCGGAGAGGGTGGGGTTTCGGGACTGCTCCGGGCCTCGGGCCCGGAGCGTCTGCCGGAGGCGGGAGCGGTGCCGTGGAGGCGGGTGCCGGGCGCCGGGCCGGGCCCCGGTCCGGGCCCCCGCTCGGGCGCCGCCACGGGTCCCGGTTCGGGTCCGGCGCCGTCGGCCACCCGCAGCGGGAGAGGGGTGATGCCGGCCGCCGTCCAGCGGCGGTGCAGCAGTCCGGCGGAGCAGTGGGCCGGGAGCAGGGCGATGCCGCAGTCGCCACCGCCCGCGCCGGAGGGCTTGGCGGCGGCACCACAGGACTCGGCGACTTCGCAGAGCTCGTGCAGGGAGGCGGTGACGATGCCGAGGGAGGTCTCCTCGTCGAGCCGGCTGAGCAGACCGCGCGCGGTGCGCACGGCGTCGAGCAGCGCCTCCGGCCCGTCCCGCCGCAACGCCCGTTCCACGGCGGTGACGCACTCCTCGCTCTCGTCGAGGAAGCGGACGCGGGAGGCGCTCTCCCGGCCCGGCCGGGCGGCGAGGTCGGCGACGAGGGCGCTCGTCGACGCCGGGGTGCCGCTCCAGCCCACGTGCAGGGCCGCCCCGTCCGGTGGCGGCAGCGACCGGACCGCCAGCCCCGGCCAGTGCGCCCGGAGGGTGTGCGCCACGCCGTTGCGGTGCAGGCCGTCCCGCAGCGCCCGCCGGTCGGGCGAGCGGTAGGACACCCACCCCCGCCGGGTCGCGGCCGCCAGATCGGCCCCCGAGGGGCCCGCGTCCACCCGGACGGTGGCCAGCAGCGCCAGCCGGAAGCGGTCCTCGGCGGACAGCCGCATGCCGTACAGGTCGAGCAGGGTCCGGACGCACGCGACGGTGACCGCCGCGCTGGACCCCAGCCCGGTCTTGACGCCGCCGTGGTGCAGCTCGCTGCGCACCGACAGCCGCACCGGCGCGAGCCCGAGGCCCTGCTCGGTCCGCAACCGCCCGACCGTCTCCACGACCGACACCACGTGTCCCAGCACGCCCCGCACCGGGGCGGGGTCCTGCCCCGGCAGCGCGTCGAGCCGCTCCCCGTCGCGGCCGAGCCGCACTTCGCGGTCCAGCAGGTCGGACGCGACGACGACGTCGGCGCCCCCGAAGTCCCCGTCGGTCGAGGCGCCGACGGTGACGTAGCGGTCGACGGCCGCGACCACGGCGGGCCGCCCCGGTTCGAGGACCGCGTACTCCCCGGCCACCATGACCTTCCCGGGCGCGCGCCGGACGGTCCGGGCCGTCACGGGGCCGTCACCTGCCGGAGCGCCGCACCGGGGCCGCTGCGCGCCACGACCACCCGCGCGCCGGTGGCCTCGCGCATCCGCCGGGCCACGCGTACGGCGTCGGCGGAGGCGCACAGCACCTTGACGTTGGGACCGGCGTCCATCGTCGCCCACGCGCCCACCCCGTCCGCGCGCAGTCCGCGGACGTGGCCGAGGACCGCCTCCGAGGCGGCGGTGCGGTAGCGGACGGCGGGTCGGGCGGTCTCCATGGTGGCGTGCATGCCGAGGGCGTTCCGCTCGGCGATCTCCCCGACTGCGGCCATGTCCCCGGCACGGAGCGCCGGGTACATCCGGGCGAGGTCGGCGCGGCTCTCCGCCACCCATTCCCGGTGGAGCGGCGAGGTGGCGACGGTACGGCGCATGGCGTCGCGGCTCGACACGGCTTTGGGCCCCGGCTCCAGGACGACGGCGACCAGCGCGGCGTCCAGGGCGGCGTCCGCGACCGGTTCCGCGTAGGACGCGGCGTCGGGGTCGGCGGCGCCGGGATCGCCGGCGTGCCAGACGGCGAAGCCCCCGAAGACGGACCGCGCGGCCGACCCCGACCCCCGGCGGGCCAGCCGCGACAGCCGCACCGCGTCGGGGGACAGGCCGTAGGCCCGGGTCGCGGCCAGCGCCAGGGCTGCGAACCCCCCGGCGGACGAGGCGAGCCCCGCGCCCACCGGCACGGTGTTGCGGGTGTCGACCACGGCCCGCTCCCGTCGCCCGGCCTGCTCGCGCACGAGCGCCAGGAAGCCGGTGGCGCGTCGCAGCACCTCGCCCCGGGCGGGGGTGCCGTCCATGACGACGCGATCCGCCACCGCGTCCGGGTCGAGTCCGACCGAAGTCGTCGTCGGGAACACGTCGAGGGTCATCGACAGGCTGTCGTTCAGAGGCAGCACCAGGCGCTCGTCGCGTTTGCCCCAGTACTTGATCAGGGCGATGTTGGGGTGCGCGACGGCTGTCGCCGTCTCACGGGTGGTGGTCATGTCCGGCTCCCTTCGCCACGGCGGCGGTCCAGGTGCGGGCGCCCGTGCGGGCGGTGAGTGCGGCGGCCACCGACCCGGCGTGCGCGGACGTCGCCGCCAGGGCCACGACGCAGCCGCCGAGCCCGCCGCCGCTCATCTTGGCTCCGAGCGCGCCCGCCTCCAGGGCGGTCCGGGCCAGGGCGTCCGTGCGGTCGGTGGTCAGGCCGAGACCGGCGAGCATCCGGTGGCCCTCGGTGAGGTGGCTGCCCAACATGGCGAGGCGGCCGGCGGCCAGGTCGTCGAGCGCGGCACGGGTGAGGGCGGTCGACCGGCCGAGGAACCGCGTGCGCTGCTGCGGCTCCCGTGCGAAGGCGTCCCGCAGCATGCCGACCGCTCTGCGGGTGCTGCCCTCGCTGCCGCTGTCGGCCACGACGACGTGGAACCCGGCCCCCACCCCGGGGGTGCGGGGACGCCCGTCCGCGAGGAGGACCGGCCGCTCGCCGCCGGTGGCCCGGGCGTCGATCCCGCTCGCCCGGCCGTGCGCCGCCTGCTCGGCCACCTGCACGAGGGAGAAGGCTGCCTCCTCGTCCAGGCCGCTCCCGAAGAGGGTGTCGAGCGCACGGACCAGCGCGCGGGCGTGCGCGGCGCTGGAGCCCAGTCCGCGGGAGGTCGGGATGCGGCTGTCGAGGCGCATCTCCACGGCGGGCGGCGCGCCGAGGCCCGCCCGTTCGGCGAAGGCACCCAGCAGGAGCCGGAACTCGTCGGGGACGTGTCCCCCGGGCCCGCTGCGCTGGCCGCTGCTGCCGGGAGCGGCGAGAAGCGGACCGGCGGCAGCGGGACCCGTTCCCGGCGAACGGCGCACCGTGGCACGGCAGGTCAGCGCCGTCAACGGCAGAGCCAGCGCGGGCGCCCCGTACACCACCGCGTGCTCGCCCAGCAGGATCGCCTTGCCGTGCGCCTCACCCGTCGCGATCCGCTGCTCCCCGGGCGTGGACGTGCAGTACGTGGACATGGTCCGGCTTCCTTTCCCTTCCGACGGACGCCGCCGCTCCGAACCGGCCGGGCGGCCGCACGACGGTCCGGCGCCGAGCCCGGCTCGGACGCCGCGGACGCCCGGGCGCTTCTCCGGTCCGGCACTCGATCCGGACAGTCCTCAGCCGTGGTCGGCGGCGACCGTGCCGGCGGTGACGACCCGGCTCACCCGCTCGGCGGCGCGCTCGCCCGTGACGAGGCTGGAGTTGGTCGCGCTGAAGGCCAGGTAGTCCCCGGCGAGCTGGATGCGCGAGCGGGGGTCGAGGCCGCGGTTGAAATCGCGCAGCCGGGCGTAGTCGCCGGGCTTGCGCAGGATGACCGCGTTCTTCCAGCGCTGCACGTAGGCCATGTCCTGGTGGGCCTCGATGTGCCGGGCCATCTCCGGCCAGGCCTGCCGGTGCACCTCGTGGGTCAGTTCCTCGACCTTCTCGTCGTCGTCGTCCCAGTGCCGCATCGCCCACGGGTAGCGGTAGTAGCTCGTCAGCAGGGCGTGGCCCTGCGGGGCGCGGCCGGGGGCGAAGTTGTGGTTGAAGGTGATGACCCCCAGGTCGGCGTGCTCGCGCATCGGGAAGAGCACACAGGTGGCCGGCTCGTCCGGGACGCGGTCGACACCGAAGTACACGTGGATGTCCGGTACGTACGGCACGTTCGCCAGGTAGTCCCGGGTCGCCGCTCCCAGACCCGGGCAGAGCCCGGCGGCGACGGGGCCGGGCAGGGCGACCACCGCGGCGGCGGCCTCCTCGGTGTGCCCGGGCTCGCCCTCCCGCCGCCAGTGCACCCGGACCCCGTCGGCGGTCTCCTCCACCCGGGTGACCTCGGCGCGGGTCTCCACGTCCAGGCGTGCGGCGAGGGCCGTGGTGAGCGTGTCCACGCGGTCCTGGAAGTTGAACCAGGGCGCGTTCACGGCCGGCATCGAGAACAGGAAGTTGACCACCGACAGGTCCGGGGGCGAGTTGAAGAACATCGCGCTCATCGGGTCCACGATCCAGTCGCGGAACGCGCTCCCCAGCCGGCGCTCCGCGTAGGCGGCGGCGGTCTCGGTGTCGAGCGCGGCCGCCTCGCCCATGTCGCTGTCCCAGCGCAGGCGGTTCGCGTACCGGCGGAGGTCCGCCTGCAGGCGGACCATCCCCGGGACGGAGGACCAGGGCAGCAGACCGGACCGTTTGAGGTCGGTGGGCCGGTCCGCCCGCAGGCGGTGGACGCGGCCCTCGCGGCGGATGCCGACGAGGTTGTTGGTGCGCAGCGTGGTGTCCTCGATGCCGAGGTCGCGGACGAGCGCGCGCATCTGCGTGTAGTTCTCGATCAGCAGGATCGCGGCGAGGTCCATGTGGTAACCCCGGCTGTCCCGGGTGCGCATCCGGCCGCCGGCCCGGTCCTCGGCCTCCAGGACGCGGACCGGGTGCCCGGCCTGACGGAGTCGGAAGGCCGCGGTCATACCGGCGATGCCGGCCCCGACGACGATGATCGGTTCCTTGGTGTCCGTGGCGTTCACTGCGTTCCCTTCGTCCGGACGGAGACGGATGCGTGCGGGCGGGCCGGCGGAGCCGACTCCAGCCGCTCCCGGAGCTCGCGGGACACCCGTGCGGCTGAGCAGATGCTGTGGTGCGTGCTGGACTGGGTGAAGAAGTCGCCGCCGGCGAGGCGGACCCGGGAGGCGGCCGGCCAGGCCGAGCTGAGCCGGGCGAGTTCGCGGTAGTCGCCCGGCCGGCGGAAGACCACGCACTGGCCGGGGCGCATGACGTGCGTCATGACGGTGTGCTCCTCGGTCTCGGGCGCCAGGCCCACGCTCCGCAGGGCGGAACGCGCGTGGCCGACGAGCCGCTCCTCGGGCAGGTCGCGGTGGCGGTCCGACCAGGAGCCGCGGAAGTGCGCCATGACCAGCCCCCGGCCTTCGGGCACCCGCCCGGGAGCGGTGTTGTGCGGAAGGATCACGCCCACGAGGGCGGGGTGTTCCGCACGCGGGACGTTGACCATCACGGACCGCTCGGCGGTGGGCCGGTCCAGGCCGAAGGCCACGTGGACGCTGCCGGTGTACTCGGTGCGCCGGAAGAACTCGGCGAACGGCGGCCGCATCTGACCGTAGAGGTCGGGGGCCCGGGACGCGGGCACGGCCAGCACGCAGCCGTCGGCCCGCTCGGTGTGCTCACCGGTGCCGTCCTGCCCCTCCCAGGTGACGGCGACGCCGGTCGCGTTCTCCTCGACCTGCCGCACGGTGGCGTGATGGGTGACGGCCAGCCGGGCCGCGAGGAGCCGCGGCAGGAGCCCGACACCCTCGCGGAAGGTGAACAGCCCGCCGCCGCCCAGCAGGGAGTTGAGCAGCATGAACGGAGCGATCGAGGAGGTGCGTTCGACGTCCTGGAGCGAGGCGAGCATGCACAGCGGGTCCAGCAGGTGGTTGACGGTCCCCGGCCGCAGCCCGCGGCGGACCGCGTACCCGGCCACCGACTCACCGTCGTGGCGGGCCGCCGCCGACATGTCGTACCAGTCCAGCGAGCGCCGGATGCGCAGGTGGTCCAGCATCAGCTTGGGCAGGTCGGAGGGGAACGGGGCGAACCGCAGCAGTCCGGCCCCCATGCGCGGCAGCGAACCGACCCGGATGCGGTGCACCCGCCTGTCGCGCATCAGCCCGATGGTGTCCGAGGACGGCAGGAGCCGGTCGCCCGCCCCGGCCAGATCGGCCAGCCGCAGCATCGCGTGGTAGCGCCGGGACAGCAAGGAGGCACCGGTGTCGACGAAGAAGCCGCCGCGCTGCACGGAGCCCATCCGGCCGCCGACGTACTCCGGGCCCGCGCTTTCGAGCACGGTGACCCGGCAGCCCTGCCGCTGCAGCAGGAAGGCGCTGGTGAGGCCGGCGATGCCCGCGCCGACCACGACGACGTGGGGACCTCCGTCGGGACCGGGCCCCCCGGTGGACGCCGCGGGGGTGCTGCTCGGGGCCGGGCCGCCGCCGGTCACGCCGGGACCTCCGAACGGGACTCGTCCCGGTCGTAGCGCCCGTGGCGCAGATACCACTCGACGTGGTTCTGGAAGCTGAGCAGCCCGCCGGCCCAGGTGTCCAGAGCCGCCCTCTCGGCTGGAGTGTAGGGCCCGCCGGTGCCGGAGGGCCCGCCGGCCCGCTCCAGCGCCTGCTCCAGTGCCCGCACCCGCTGCTCGATGCGGGCCAGTGTCTCGGCGGCCGCGTCCTGGAGCGACTTGTCCTCCAGCCGGTGCAGCAGGACCACGAAGTTGTAGGCGTCCGGGCGCTCCAGCTCCTTCGAGACCGAACACAGGTCGTTGATCCAGGAGGCGATGTCCGCGGCGCAGCCGATCATCTCGGTGTACTCCGGGGTGCCGTAGAAGCGGGCCGGGAGCCGTACGCACTCGGCCTGCTCCACGAAGTCCAGCAGCGGCAGCACCGGTCCGGTGTCCCGGCGCAGGGCGATGTAGGAGTCGACGCCGGGCAGGACGCCGCGTGCGCGGTAGTCGGACTCCACGACGAGGGAGGTGAAGTAGTCGTCGAGGTGCGCGAGGAGTTCGGCGAACTGGACGGGCGCCATGTGCTGGTCGGTCCGCTCCAGCAGGTCCGCGAGCGCCTGCTGGAGGGGGCCCTCCGTGTCCGGGAGCGGCTCGCGCCGCCTGGCGGCGTCCACCAGGCGCCTGAAGGGCGCCGCCGCACGGTCCGCGGCGTCGGCGTCGGCGCCCGCGTCGCCGTCCTCGAAGTGGTCGTCGAGGGTGAAGTACCACATCGTCCACTGGGTGATGAGCACGCGGACCCCGGTGTCCGCCCGGGGATAGCCGTGACTGACCAGTTCACCCGCGCACAGGCACCGCAGCGGGTGCCGGGGGTCCTCCGAGTCGATCAGGCCCAGGCGCCTCGCCCATCGGGCACCGCCGCTCTCGACGGCTGCGATGTCGCCGGGGTCGCGGGAGGGGGCGGCAGGAAAGGGCCAGTGGGGCAGGACAGTGTCGAGGACGGGATCGGAGACCGGGCTGTGCACGATACTTCTCCTTTCCCCGGCCGTGGGCCGGGCGGCGCCGCCGGTGGGCGGGCGCGTGAGGGGTGTGCGGGCGGGGGAGGGCCGGAGCGGCGTTTCAGTGGTCGCGAAGGACCAGCCACGAGGCCAGGTCGCGCAGCGGCAGGGTGTCGGCCTCGGGGAGTCGCACGCCGTCGAGGCGGTCCAGCGCCTCGGAGAGGTGCCGGCGTGCGAGTTCACCGGTTCGCTGCCGCCCCCCGGCGCGCTCGGTCAGGTGGGCGGCGCGGCGGAGGGTCTCCGTGTCGTCCAGGGAGGGGTCGCGGGCATAGAGCTCGGCGAGTTCGCCGGCCGCGGAGGTGCCCGACTCCCACGCGATCACCACCGGCAGGCTCTTCTTGCGGGCGTGGAGATCGGCACCCGCCGGCTTGCCGGTCGTCCGCGGGTCCCCCCAGATGCCGAGCAGGTCGTCCACGTGTTGAAAGGCCAGTCCGAGGGAGCAGCCGAAGGCCGCCAGCTCTGCCGCTCGCGCCTCGTCCGCCCCGCCGGCCAGCGCACCCAGGCGGCAGGCGGCACCCAGCAGGGCGCCGGTCTTCCGTGCGGCCATGGCGGTGCACTCGGTGAGGGAGACCGTCGCGCGCTCCTCGAAGCCGATGTCCTCGAACTGGCCGCCGAGGAACTGCTGCACGGCCTCGTTCAGGGCCGCGGTCGCCGGCGCGCTCGCGCCGTCCCGCCGGACCAGGGACACCGCCAGGGCGAGCATGGCGTCACCGGCCAGCAGCGCACCCGCGGTGCCGAAGGCACGCCAGGCGGCGGGCCGGTGCCGCCGGACCTCGTCGCGGTCGATGATGTCGTCGTGCAGCAGCGAGGAGTCGTGCGCGAGCTGGACGGCGGCGGCGCTCTGCGCGCCGGTGCCCGGCGGGGCACCGAGGGCCCGGGCGGAGAGCAGGACGAGGGCGGGCCGCACGGCCTTGCCCCAGCCCGTCGTGACGGGTCGGCCGTGCACGTCCCACCAGCCCAGGTGGTAGCCCGCGATGGTCCGGGCCCGCGGGTGCAGCGGAGCGACCGCCCGCCGCAGCACCGGATCGGTGACCGCGCGGGCGTGGTGGAGCCACGCGTCGGGACCGGTGTCCGGGCCGGGAGAGGCCACCTCGGGGGCGGCGGTGTCCGTGCTCGCCCCTGCCGTGGGGCCCGTGGCCCCGACCGCGTTCACAGAGCCGCTCCCTTCGTGACTGAGGCGGCTGCGGCGGCCCCGGGCGGGGTGACCGCGGCAGTGCGGGACGCGGCGGGGGAGGACCGCCGGTGATGGCGGTCCAGCACGTGGCGGAACAGTGCTGACACGGAGGCGACGGCAGCGGGCTCCCCGCCCGCCCGTTCCAGCGTGCGCAGAGCCTCGTCGAGGTGGTGGCGGGCGGTGCGCTCGGCGGCGCTGCGCCCGCCCGCCTCCTCCACGAGGCCCGCCAGTTCGGCCAGTTCCGAGTCCGCCGGTTCCCCGCCGCCCAACCGCTCGGCCAACCGGTATCCCGCGTCGGTGCCGGACCGCAGCGCGGCGATGACGGGGTAGGTCCTCTTGCCGACACGCAGGTCGCCGCACGGCGCCTTGCCACTGGCAGCGGGGTCCCCCCACAGGCTCTCGGCATCGTCGGCGACCTGCCACGCCATACCGAGGTCCTGAGCGGCAGAGCGGAGCATGCGGACCGCCGGAGCCGGGGCATGGGCGAGCACCGCTCCCGTTTCGAGGCAGCCGCGGAGCAGCCCGCTGGTCTTGGCGCACGCGGCCTCGTAGTCGCCGGTGCCCACCTCGTCCACCGGGCAGCCGTCCAGTTCCAGATCGGCCGCCTGCCCCTGGATCATGGCGTCCACCGCGGACGAGAGCGCGGCGACCGCCGGAGGACCGGAGGTCCCGCGGACCTCGTTGAGGACGCGCAGCGCCCCGCTCAGCAGTGCGTCGCCGGCCAGCACGGCGGGCCCTCGGCCGAACACCACCCAGGCGGTGGGGCGGCCTCGCCGCAGTTCGTCCGCGTCCATCAGGTCGTCGTGCAGCAGAGAGAAATTGTGCACCAGTTCGACGGCGACCGCGCCCGGCACCGCGGCCGAGGTACTGGCCCCGAACGCCCGCGCGGTCAGCATGGTCAGGGCGGCGCGCAGCATCTTGCCGGCGTGCGCCCCGGTCGGAGTGCCGTCCGCACGGCACCAGCCCAGGTGGTAGGCACTGACCCGGGCCAGCCGCGGATGCATGCCCTCCACGGCTCTGCCCAGGGAGGGGAGCGTGGCCGCACGGCACTCGGCCAGCACTCCCTCGACGCCGGTGGCGGTCGGGGCGCTGCGGACCTCTGTCTGTTCCATGGATCTCGTCTCCCACTCCCACTGGTCCGGTCATGTCGGGTGCGGCGCGTGTCCGCGGGGCCGTCGTGGACCGCCGCGACGGCCCGCGGCAGGGAGCCGTACCGCTCGCCCGGGACGCGAGGAATTCACCCGTGATTTACGGCGCCGAATTCACCGGCCTGCCGACATCCAGAAGTCAAGCAGCGGCGCTCTCGCGGTGCCAGATCCTTCCGCGTACCTCGGTGTCCCACGGGTCGCATTCTTGTGAGCTTGTGCCCGAGGGATTGTTTTCGCCACTCGGATCAGGGGCGGCAAAAAGGCGGCTGGAAAGCATCGCTTAGTGCACGCGAACGCGGTTACACGATGACTGCCTTGTGGTCGACGGACGGTCTCGGCATACCGTCGCCGTGTTGCGTCGGCCAACGGTGCACAGCCGTCAGCGGGGGTTCTCTTTCTGCCACTGGAACGAGCTCGGAGGAGCCGTCATGTCACGCAGTCACCCGAACCACCAGTTGAAACGGCTCATGGGGGAGGCGGCGCTCTCGGGCGAGGCCCTTGCCCGGTCCGTCAACCTCGGCGCCGCCGAGAACCAGCGCAGGCTCCGGTACAACCGCAAGTCGGTCGCCGGCTGGCTGGCAGGCTCGCGGCCCCCCGCCCCGGTCCCCGAGCTGGTGGCCGAGGTCCTGACCCGGCGGCTCGGCCGGCACGTCAGTGTCCAGGAGACCGCGCTGGGTCGCGTCCCCCACGAGCCGGCGGACGCCCTGGGCGCGACCGGAGGCCGCGGGCCGGAAGCACTGGCGATGCTCACCGCGGCGGATCTCGGACCCGGCTCCCGGGCGGCCTTCCGCGCGCTCCCCCTCAAGCGGGCCAGCGCCCCTCCTGAGTGGGGCGAGATCGAGCCCCGTCCCGCGCGGGGCCCCTGGCGGATCGGGCCGGGTGACGCCGCGGCCCTGACGCACACCCTCACGCACTACGCGGACTCCATCGACGTCCACGGCGGCGCCCACGGCCGTACCGCCCTGCCCGCCTACCTCGCCACGGACGGTGCCGCGTTCCTCGCCGACCGGTCCGATCGGCGGACCCACGCGCTGATCCTCGGCAAGCTGTCCCGGCTGACCCACCTGCTCGCGCGCATGTGCGTGGACTGCCGGCAGAGCGGCGCGGCCCAGCAGTACTTCCACGTGGCCGCGCAGCTGGCGGTGGAGGCCGGGGACCGTACCCAGTACGCCGTCACACTGCGGGCCATGAGCGCTCAGCTCAACCAGCTCGGCCACCACGACCCGGCTCTCGCCCAGGCGGCCTGGTCGGCTGCCCCCGAGGACGCTCCGGCGCCGATCCGGGCGTACCTCATGAGCCACCTGGCCGTGGTGCACGCGGCGGCGGGGGAGCGGCGACGCTCCCTCTCGGCGCTCTCCGACGCGAGGGCACTGCACGGCGGAGGCGAGGAGGAGTCCCCCGTACCGTTCAGCGGCTATCCCCTGGCGGCGCTGCACTACCAGCGGGGCCAGGTGCTCCAGAGCCTCGGCGACTACGGCAGGGCCGGGGAGGCGCTGGGGGCGTCGCTGCGGCACCGGCCGCCGCGCTCGCACCGCGCCCGTGCACTGACACTGGCCAAACTCGGGGAGGTCCACCTGCTGGAGGGCCGGCTGGACCGGGCCTGCACCGTCACCGACCGGCTGCTCGACGACTACGGCCGCATCCGCTGCCCGCGCACCGCCGACCGGCTCGACGACCTGCGCACCAGGTTGCTGCCCCACGCCCGGCGGCCGTCCGTGCGCTCGGCCCTCGGCCGCCTGGACGGTTACGCCGCCTACCAGGGCCCCCCGGAACGCCTCGCGGGCTGAACGAGGCGCCGAGCGCTGCTGCACAAGGGCACAAGCGCGGGTCACGGAAGACGGGGAGGGGGACGGCGGCCCTGCCGGGGGCGCAGCAGCGGGGCTGCAATGGAGGGAGAGGCCGCGTGCCGCCCCGGAGCCGGGAGCGCGGCGCGCCGCCCGCACCGAGCCGTGGAAAGGGATGCAGCAGGATGGAGACGAACCCGACCGAGGTGCCCGCCGCCAGCGGACTCCCCCTCCTGGGGTCGATGAGAGACCTTCGGCGCGACCCGCTGGGGACGTACGAACGGGCCCGCGAGGAACACGGCGACGTGGTGCGCATCGTGTCCGGGCCGCCGGGGCTGCGGACGACGATCCACTTCGTCTTCTCGGCCGCCGGCGCCCAGCAGGTGCTGGCCGGTCAGTCGGCGGACTTCCGGAAGGACGACGCCTTCTCCCAGGAGATGCGGGAGAGCTTCGGCAACGGTCTGCTGAGCAGCCTCGACGACGAGCACCTGCGGCAGCGCCGCCTCCTCTCCCCGCTGTTCACCAAGAAGCGGGTGGCGGGCTACGCGACGGCCGTGTGCGAGGAGGTCGACGCCCTGTGCGGCGAGTGGGAGGCCGACCGCGGCGGACACCCCGACCTCAACGAGGACATGAGCCGGCTCACCGTGCGGATGATCACCCGCATCCTCTTCGGCTCGGACGCGGAGCAGGCGGCCGAGGTGGTCCGCCGCTGCATGCCCGCGCTGAGCACGTACACCCTCAGGCGGGGGCTCATGCCGGTGAACCTCCCCCGGTCCTTCCCCGCCCCCGCCAACCGCCGGGCGCGGGCCGCGCAGCGGGAACTGCACGCGCTGTGCGACCGGCTGATCGAGCAGCGGCGGCGCAGCGGGGACCCGGGGGGTGGGGCGGGCACCGATCTGCTGACCCTGCTGATCAACGCGCGCAGCGACGAGGACGCCCCGCTGACCGACGAGGAGTTGCGCGACCAGGTGCTCGTCTTCCTGCTCGCCGGCTCGGATACGACGGCCACGTCGCTCACGTTCACCATGCACCTGCTGGCCCGCCACCGCGAAGTGCAGGGCTCCGTCCGCGAGGAGGTGCGCTCCGTCCTCGGCGGGCGCCGCCCCACCCCGGCCGACCTGGACGCGCTGCCCGCCGTGGAACGGGTGCTCAAGGAGGCCATGCGGCTCTACCCCGCGGCGCCCGTCCTCATCCGGCGGGCGGCCCGGCCCACGGTCGTCGAGGGGCACGCCATACCGGCCGGGGCGTATGTGTACGTCTCGCCCTGGGTGACGCACCGGCACCCGGCCTACTGGCCGGAACCCGAGCGGTTCGACCCCGAGCGCTTCCGCCCGGAGGAGGAGCGCGGCAGGCCGCGCTACGCGTGGTTCCCGCTCGGCGGCGGTCCGCGCTCCTGCATCGGCAACCACTTCGCGATGCTCCAGATGAGACTCGCGGTGGCCTCGCTCCTCCAGCGCCATCGCTTCACCGGGACGCCGGAGGAGGTACCGCTGGAGGTGGGCGTCACCATCCGTGCGGCCCGCGCGGTGGAATGCCGCCTCGCGCCGGCCGGGAGGCCCGCCGCCGTGCCCGAGCCCCCCTCCTGAGACCCGTCGCCCGGCAGGCCCGCCGGCCGACGCGCCCCGAGCGGCGGCACCTCCGACCGGAAGCCGCTGCTCGGACTCCCGGGGACCGGTGCCGGCCGCCGGGGCACCGGTTCCGGCACGGGCACCCGGGCACCGGTTCGGCTCGATGTCGCCGTGGGCGGTGCAGCGGGCGTCCGAAGCGGGCACGAACCGGTCCGCCCCGCCCCCTGTCCGGGCGACGCCCCGGGCACCGGGCGGTTTCGGGGCGGACCGGCTCCGCGACGGAGCCGCGCTGTCCTGCACCTATGGCGCGGACGGAACGCGAAGGGATGCCCGGGCGCAAACACAGCGAGGTGCCCTTTTCCGGCCGGGTTTCCCTCTCCTTCGGTCTCACTTGTTTCACCGGGTGATGTTGTCCTAGCCTCTCCACTACCGTTTCGACTTCGCCCTTCTCGTGCGAATTCGCGGGGCGGGGCGGTCGGAAGTCGAAACCTTGTCATGCGCGGTGCAAACCCCCACATTCAAGCACGCGGCAGGAGAGAGAAATGGACACGCTGGGCAACGTCATGCCTTCTGCGCGGTATCAGCGCACTCGGTACAAGAAATTGCCGACCGGTATCACGGCACGTGCCGAGGGAGACGCCGCTTTCCCGCGATCGACCCCGGCGGGGCGCGGGCCGAACGGGCCGCGCGCGACCGACGACCCCTTCACGTGGCTGCCGTGGCGCCCTCGGGAGGACGAGAAGGAGGGGGAGGAGCCGGAGCGCTCGACCCCTCAGGAAGCGTGCGACCGGACCAGCCGAGCGGCCTGAAGCGGCCGGGTCCGGGCCGGTGCGCCGGCCCGGACCTGCCGGACTCGGTACTGCTGGTCGAATCGGGGGCGGTCAACCGCCCGGCGGCGAGGTCTCCCGGGTGCCGACGATCAGGTTCAGGATGCCCGGAGTCCGTGTGACCGCGGCAAGTCCACCTCGGAGGTGTCCAGGCCCTGGTACAGCGGGCTGCTCGGGCCGGAGTTGCGCTCGTCGTTCACGAGGGCTCCCCGTGTACGCGCCCCGGCCACCGGCCTCTCCGGCCACGTGCCGTGCTCACCGCGAGCGGGCCAGCCTGAACCCGAGGTCGTCGATGGCGAGGGTCGGGTGGCTCTTGCGGCGGCACGATGCCCGGCACCCCCGGGGCCTGTCGAAGAAGCCACCGCCGCGGAAGACGCGGTACGGGCCGTAGACCCGCGGGTCGTAGACGTCCCAGCACCACTCCCAGACGTTGCCGGTCATGTCGTGGAAGCCCCAGGCGTTCGGCGCCCGCGTGGCGACGTCGTGCGGCCGGCCCTCGGAGTTGCCGCGATGCCACGCGATCTCGTCCAGCTCGCCGTACCGGACGTCGGAACAGCCGGCCCGGCACGCGTACTCCCACTCGGCCTCGGTCGGCAGGCGGTAGCCGTCCGCCGTCCAGTCGCACGCCACGTCCTCCGCGTCCGGGCTGTCACCCCTCGTGTAGCAGGGTTCGAGCCCGGTTGCGCGGGAGAGGGCGTTGCAGAACCGGACGGCGTCCTTCCACGAGACCTCGGTCATCGGCGTCCGCGGCCCGGCCGAGCTCTCCGGCACCTCGGCCAGCACGGTGGCGTACCACGCGCGGGTGACCGGGCTCGGCGCCAGCCGGAAGGCGGCGACCTCGACCTCCCAGTCCGTCGTCGTGCCCTCGTCCCGCAGCACGATCGCTCCCGCGGGCAGACCGATCATGGGATCAGCGGCCAGTCGGCGCAGAGTCGGTTCCTGGCTCATCGTGCGGCTCTGCTCCTCTGCGTTCACTTCGCGTCCGTCCCGTCTGCGTACGCCGAGAGCCCGGCGGACCTCAGCGCGGGATCGGTACCCCGCGGCCGACCGACGGGCTCTTCCCGTCCCGGTCGCCCCCCGGGTGGTCGCCCGCTCGCCCGTGCAGTCTGCCCCACCGGGCACGCCCGGGTGGCGCCGACGGGTCCTTCTGCCCGAACCTTCCCGTCCCACCCCGTCCCGCAGCGGCCCACCCCGTCCCACCCCGTCCCGCAGCAGACGGCGATACGAGGGGAACCCGACGTACAGGACGCCTCCCCTCGCCTCTGCGGCGCGTCTCGGGCGTTGCGGCCCTGACGGGCGGGCAGCACCGGTTCGCGCACGGTGATGCGGCCCCGGCCCGGCCGTACAGGGCCTACTTCTTCTCCTGCGCCGGGGTGCCGGCGGGGGTGCGGACCTCGATGATCGGTAGCAGGGTGCGCAGCGCGGCGTTCTCCGCCGGGTCGAGCACGGCGTGCTGCACGCAGGCGGGGACGAGGGTGCCGTTCTCGGGGTGGGCCATGGCGTAGTGGCAGGCGGCCAGCCGATCCTGGGCCTCGCGCAGCCGGGGCTCCGTGGCCCGCTCGCCGTGCTGCGTCATCTCCCAGGCCGGGGCGACGACATCGGCGTCCATGAACTGGTGCATGACGAAGGTGACCGGCCGCACCCGCATCCGGTGGCGGGCCAGCCGCAGCGGGCCCACGCGGCGGACGGTGCGGGCGAGCCAGCGAAGCGCCGTCACCGCGGTGGAGGGATGGCGGGCCACCACCCGCAGGAGCCGGGCCGCGAGCAGTCCGGGTGGGGTGCCGGTGAAGGTCACCTTGCCGAAGGAGCGGAAGAACGCGTCGCGTACGGCGAGGTCGCGGGGGTCGTCACCGTCGAGGAAGGGGAACCAGCGGCGGCCGGCGTAGAAGCCGTAGGCGGTGCGGTTGCAGCGCACGTCCCCGTTTTCGAAGACGTGGTGGTCCAGGCGGCTTCCGGCGCCGCGCTCGATCTCCGCCCACACCGCGTCCGGGGTCGCTTCGCGGAACTTCTCCTTCCAGCGTCGCTCGTCGCCGAGGAAGGCAGCGGGCTGGAAGGAGAACATGCCGTAGCCCATGGTGTGGCAGTCGCGGACCACGCCCGCGACCTCGTCGAGGTTGCCCGGGGTGACGGTCATGTTGTGGGCGAGGAAGGACCGCACGCCGTGCTCACGTCGCAACCGTGCGAACATCGCGGCGAACCGCGCCCGGTACGGGTTCAGCGCTTCCTCGTCCGGCGGGCGTGCGATACCGCGCCGGCCGTACATGAACCTGTCGAAGTGCGCGGCGTACGACAGCCGCTCGAACCGCCGTGTGCCGTCGGGGCCCAGGGCCAGCCGGGTGAGGTGGTCGTAGTCGAAGTCGCCGTGGGTGAAGCTCATCGGCTCCCGGCCGTGGTCCCGCATGATCGCCAGGGCGGTGGCGTGGTCGTCCGGGGCGAGCAGGCTCACCTCACCGCCGATGAGCTGGGCGTGGGCGCGTGGGCCGCGCAGCTCACGCAGCAGGTGCATCTGCGCGGCGATCTGTTCGTGGGTGTGGGGGCCGTCGACGCGGACCCGGTTGGCGTCGCGGGAGTGGTAGCAGGGCGTGCACGCGAGGTTGCACTTGGGGAAGACGCCGTGGGTGCCCTCGCAGCCGACGCCGTGCCGACCGAGGATCTGGCCGGGCGTCCGGGCGGCGTCCGGGAGTTCCGCCCAGCGGCGTTCCATCGCCTCGGCGAACCCCGGGTCGTAGGGACGGGTGGCGCGTTCGAGGGCGCGCAGGGCGGCGAGCATCCGCATCACCGGTCCTCCTGCGGGGTTCGGGCTGGACGAGCCGTGGCGGGCGACGCGGTGGCCCGGCCCGGCGCGGGCCGCGCCACAGCAGCCAGGCGCAGAGCAGCATCAGGGTCCGGGATGAGGCGCGGGATCACCGGATCAGCCCTCTGCGGAGTTTCAGCAGTGCGCCGACGGGGCCGCTGCCGCGGGCCAGGCGGGCGTGGACGTCGGCCAGCGCGGCGTGCCAGGGGCCGTCGGCGTAGGTGGGGTAGGGGTGCACGGTGCGGGCGTAGTCGGAGGGCGTCCAGCCCAGGCGCACCGCCGCCGCCAGATGGGCGACGGTCTCCCCAGCCCTCGGTGACACCACTGTGGCCCCGACGATCCTGCCGCGCGGTCCCCGCACCACCGTGGTGAAGCCCTCGGTGCGGTCGTCGGCTACCGCCCGGTCGAGCCGGTCGTTGTCCAAGGTGTGGACGCGCGCGTTGTCGCCGTACTGCTCCCGCGCCTCGTCGGCGGTGAGGCCGACGCGGGCGATCTCAGGATCGGTGTACGTCACCCACGGAACCGCCCGGTAGTCGAGGGGGCGGCGCACGCCCAGCAGGGCGTCGGCGGCGGCCGACCCGCCCTGCGTGCCGCCCAGGTGCGTGAAGGCCGAACGGCCCGTGACATCGCCGGCGGCGTAGATCCGTCGGTTGCTGGTGCGCAGCCGACCGTCGGTGTGGACGTCACCGCTGCCGGTCAGCTCCACACCCGCCGCCTCCAGCCCCAGGCCGCGGGTGTTGGCGCGGCGGCCCGTGACGGCCAGCAGCGCGTCGTAGCGTAGCGGGCCGCCGGGCCCGTGGACGGCGCCGCCACCGACGCGCTCGGCGCGATGGCCGGTCAGTACGGTGACGCCCTCGGCTTCCAGCCGCTCCCGCAGCACCCTTGAGGCGCGGGGTTCCTCGCGGGGCACCAGCCGGTCCGTCGCCTCCACGAGGGTGACCTGCGAGCCGAGCCGGGCGAACGCCTGGCCCAGCTCGCAGCCGATCGGCCCGCCGCCCAGCACCACCATGCGCCGCGGGAGTTCGGACAGCTCCCAGACGGTGTCGCTGGTCAGCGGCCCCGCCTCGGCCAGACCCGGGACCGGGGCCAGGGCCGGCGAGGAACCCGTGGCGATCAGCGCGTACCGGAAGGAGACCCGTCGCCCGCCCGCGGTCAGGGTCCCCGGACCGGTGAAGCACGCCGAGCCGTGGACTACCTCGACCCCGTACGGGGCGAGTGCCTCGGCCGAGTCGTGCGGTTCGATCGCGCCGATCGCCCGTTTCACCTCTCCCATGGCCGCCGCGAGGTCGGCCGGGCCGGACACCGGCGGCAGCCCGTAGGCGGCGGCGCGTCGGGCTGCCTGCACGTCGGCGGCCACGTGCAGCAGGGCCTTGCTCGGGACGCACCCCGTCCACAGGCAGTCTCCGCCCAGCCGGTGCCGCTCGACGAGCAGCGTGCGGGCGCCGAAGCGCCCGGCGGTGCGGGCCGCGGTCAGTCCGGCGCTTCCGCCACCGATGACCACCAGGTCGTACCTACTCATGATTCAGGCTCTCTCGTCGGTGCGCCGTCGTGGGACGGCCGGCACGCGGGCATCGGACGTGCGGGGAACCCGCTGAACCGGTCGGGGCCTTCCCCCTCCCGCCCCACGATCACGGTCACGACGGTTCTCCCGCTTCATCCGCGCGCCTGCGGCGTGTCCGAAACGGAATGCGTGACCGGCCCGGCAGGGTTCCCGAGGTGAGCACAGGGGTGCGCGAGCCGTCCCCACGGGTCACAGGAGGGGCGAGGGCTGGATGGACGAACCGGACTGGCAGCGCTTCATCACCGCATACCACCAGGAGCACGCCGGCATCACCGAACACCTTTTCGCCCTGGCCGATAGCTCTCCCCACGCCTGGCTGGCCGAACCGCTGCGGGAGATCGAGGGCCCGGTGCTCGACCTGGCCTGCGGTTCAGCACCCACCCGTCAGGAACTGCCGGACGCCGACTGGGTCGGGGTCGACCTTTCGGCCGGGGAACTCGCCGAGGCGGCCCGGCGGGGGCGCGGGCCGCTGGCGCGGGCCGCAGCGGACGCGCTCCCGGCTGCCTCGGCGAGCATCGGGGCGGTCTGCGCAGCCATGTGCCTACCGGTGGTCACGCCCCTGCCGCAGACGCTGGGGGAGGTCCGGCGTGTGCTGCGGCCCGGAGGCGTGCTGGCGGCGCTGGTGCCCTCCCAGTCCGGGCTCTCCCCGTCCGGGATGCTCGGCTGGCTCCGAGTGATGGCGGCCTTGCGCGCCGTAAGGCAGCCGTGGCCCAACCCGCACGCCCGCGACGGGCTTCACGCGCTGCTACGCACAGCAGGGTTCCGCATCCGCTCCGACAAGCGACACGTCTTCACCCTCACCATCGACTCGGCAGAGAGGGCGGCCCTGCTGGCCGACGCCCTCTACCTGCCCGGCCTCGGCGCGCACCGGGCCTCGGCCGCCAAGCGCTCCCTCGCGAGATGGGCGGCTCCGGGGCGGCGTCTGGAACTGCCGCTGCGCCGCGTCGTGGCCGACCTTCCCACCGAACAGCCGTCACGGGAGACCACATGAACCGCCCGGCAACCGGTATGCCCGCGACCGGGCATCCGCCGTCCGCCACGAACGCGGACGAGGTGAGGCGGCGGCCGGCGCGTTCGGCGTGGACACGGATGGCCTTCTTCGTGGCGCTGCTCCTGGCGCTCGGCTCCTGGGTGGCGCTGGGGGACGGCAACCTGTTGCGTGACGTGCGCCAGTGGGTGGACTCGCTCGGGGTGTGGGGGCCGGTCGCCTTCGCGGTCGTCTACGCCCTGGCCGTGACGGCACTGCTGCCCGGCTCCGTCCTGACGGCCTCGGCGGGCGCGCTGTTCGGGCTTCCGGTGGGGGCAGGCGCGGTGCTCGTGGGAGCGACGGCGGGTGCGGTCCTCTCCTTCGGTCTGGCGCGCTGGCTGGGGCGTCCGGTGGTCGCCCGGTACGCGGGTTCGGGGCGGCTGGCCCGGCTGGACGCCTTTCTGACGCGCCGGGGCTTCGTGGCGGTCCTGCTCGTGCGGCTGGTCCCGCTGTTTCCCTTCTCCGTGATCAACTACGGGGCCGGTGTGGCCGGTGTGCGTCTCTCCTCCTACGTCACGGCCACGGCCCTGGGCATCATCCCGGGCACCCTCGTCTACACCGGGCTCGGCGGGTCGCTGGGCGACCCCGGCTCTCCCGGACTGTGGATCGCGCTGGGTGCTCTGCTGGTGCTGAGCGCCGGCGGCTGGTGGGCGGCGCGGGTGATCCGCGCCCGCGGCGCAGAAGTCAGCGCAGGTGCCGATAGCCGGTGACGACACGGTGGGCCGCGGTCACAGCGACCACCGCGGCCCAGCCCCAGGCGAGGGGGTGGGCGAAACCGGGCAGCAGACACCACAGCGTGTGCACGGCGATGGTCTCGCCGCCCTCGGCCAGGCCGCCCAGGAAGTTCAGCGACCGGCCTCCCGACCGGCGGTCGTCACCGCGGTGCCCGGTACGCTCGGCGATGGAGGAGAAGGCCAGGAAGGCGGTGCCGTTGACGTAGTAGGCGAGCAGGACGAGCAGGAACGGCAGTGCCGGACCGCCCACGCCGACGGCGACGCCGACGACGAACGCTCCGTAGACGAGGAAGTCGGCACAGATGTCGAGGAAGCCGCCCGCCCCGCTGCTCGCCGTGCCGCGGCGACGAGCCAGCGGACCGTCCAGGCCGTCGGCGAGCCGGGACAGCAGCCACAGCAGCGCAGCGGCCGGCCACCAGCCCGCCGCTGCGGAACCGGCCGAGGCAAGACCCGTCAGCACACCGAGCGCAGTCAGTCGATCGGGCGTGACAGCGGGGCGGTCCAGCAGCGCGGCAACACGGTCCAGCGGACCGCTCAGTGCAGCCCTCGCCCGCCTGTCCAGCATCGCGTGTCTCCTTTCGCCACACCGGCACCGTACCGGCGGACACACAAAGGGAAGCCTGCGAGCACCCCACCGTGTTCCGTTTCCGCGCAGCGGATGTTCGCGGGACCGTCGCGCGGGAAAACACGAAGGACCGGCCGAAGGGGCAGCGCACATGCGGACACGGATGCGGCACAGCGGGCGGCGCGTCGGAAGAGCCACAGCCCTGGCCGCGGGAGCCGCCGTGGCCGGACTGCTGGCGGCCGCCTGCTCCAGCCCCGGTACCGCGGAGGCCGAGCCGCCCGCGAAGGACTGGGCCCAGCTGCGCGCCGACGCGAAAGGCCAGAGCGTCAACCTGTTCATGTACGGCGGCGACAAGGGCGCCAACTCCTACATCGACGACGAGGTCACCCCGGCGGCGAAGAAGCTGGGCATCACGGTCAAGCGCGTCCCCGTTGCCGACACCCAGGACGCCGTGCAGAAGATCCTCGGCGATCAGCGGGCCGGCAAAGGAAGCGGCGGTGCGGTGGACCTGGTGTGGGTCAACGGAGAGAACTTCCGCACCGGAAAGCAGGCGGACCTGTGGTTGTGCGGATACACCGGCCTGATGCCGAACCAGAAGTATCTGGACAGTACCGATCCCACGCTCGCGCAGGACTTCGGCACTCCGGTCGACGACTGCGAAACGCCCTGGAGCCGGGCCCAGTTCGCGTTCGTCTACGACTCGGCCAAGCTCGCCGACCCGCCCCGGACCACGGCCGCCCTGACCGAGTGGATCAAGCAGAACCCCGGGCGTTTCACCTACCCGGCGCCGCCCGACTTCACCGGCTCCGCATTCGTACGGCAGATCCTCCTCGCCGGCGCCCAGGATGATCCCGTCCCCCCTGCCCACAGCGAGAAGGCGTACGACGCTGTCACCCCCCGCCTGTGGCAGGACCTCGACGAGCTGAAGCCCGCCCTGTGGCGGCAGGGTGCCGCCTACCCGAAGGACCAGGCGGCGCTGAACGACCTCTTCGCCAACGGCGAGGTCGACTTGACGATGACCTACGGCCCCGCAGAGGTCCCGGCCCTCGTCGACAAGGGTCAGTTCCCACCGAGCACACGGGTGTTCGTACCCGAGGACGGGACCCTGGGCAACACCAGCTATCTCGCGGTGCCCAGGAACGCAGCCCACCGCGAGGCGGCGCTGGTGCTGTCCGACCTGATGCTCTCGCCCGAGCTGCAGTACGCCAAGGCCCGGCCCGGTGGCTGGGGCGCCTACACGGTGCTGGACCAGGAACGGCTGCCGGAGCAGTGGCGAGAGAAGTTCGCCTCGCTGACCACGCCGGAGACGACACTCCCGATCGAGGAACTCTCGCGGAACGCCCGCCCCGAACTGAGCGGCGACTGGGTGGGGCCGCTGGACAAGGGCTGGAAGCAGGAAGTCGCCTCCGCCCCGTGACCGTACCGGTGTCGACGCGATGGCGGGGCCTGCTGCTGACAGCCCCGGCCCTGGCCCTCGTCGCCTTCGCCGGTGCTGCCCTGCTGCTCGCAGCCCGCGGAAGCATTGCCGACGGCCTGGGCCAGGGCTGGAGTCTTGCCGCCTACGCGGGGCTCCTGCAGGCCCCGGACTTCGCCGATTCCCTGCTGCTCAGCCTGAAGATCGCCACACTCAGCACCGTGGCGTCGGCTTCGCTGGCACTGGCCGTGGTGGCCGTGGTGAGCGGCTCCCGCCGCGGCCGGGCCGCCCTGGAGACCGCCGCCCGTGCCACGCTCGCCGTCCCGCACCTGCTCGCCGCCGCGGCGTTCGCACTGCTGCTCTCCGGGTCGGGGCTCGTCTCCCGGCTCACCCACGCCGCGGGATGGACCGACGGGCCCGCGGACTTTCCCGCACTCGTCGCCGACTCCACCCCCAGTGCTCTTGTGCTCACCTACGTATGGAAAGAGGCTCCCTTCGTCACGATCATGCTGCTGGCCGCCCACACCCCCGCCGTACGCGACCTGGAGAACGCGGTACGCACTCTGGGGGCGGGACGGCTGCACCGGCTGAGGCACGTCACCCTGCCGCTGCTCGCCCCCGCTCTCACCGAGGCGTGCCTGCTGGTCTTCGCGTTCACCTTCGCCGCCTACGAGGCTCCGGCGCTGCTGGGTGCGACCGTCCCACGCGCTCTGCCGGTAGAGGCCGTCGAGCTCTACCGCTCCGTGGAACTCGCCGACCGGCCCGCCGCCCTGGCCCTCGCGGTCGTGATCGGTACGGTGATCGCCCTCGCCGCCCTCGCTGCCGCGGCGATCTCCCGCCGGCTGCTTCTGGCAAGGAACGGACCATGAGGCGGGCCGTGCACGGTGCGGGATTCGCGATGCTCGCCGTCTGGATCGCGGTGCCCCTGCTGCCCCTGCTCATCTGGGCCTTCGCCGGGCGGTGGGTGTATCCGGCGCTCGTCCCCCAGGACTTCTCCCTCCGCGCGTGGGAACAGGCCGCCGCCCCCCAGCAGCAGGTGATCACCGCGACCGGCACCTCGCTGGGACTCGCGCTGACCGCCGCCGTGACCGCCACCGCGCTCGGGGCGCTGGCCGCGCGGGGCCTGGTCCTGTACCGCCCACCGGCTGCGGGACTGGTGCGTCTGCTGCTGCTGGCCCCCGTTCTGGTGCCTCCGTTCGCGCTGGCGGTCGGCGTCCAGGAGGTCTTCGTCCGGGCCGGACTGTCCGACCAGGTGGCCGGGGTCGCCCTCGTCCATCTGGTGCCCGCCCTGCCCTACACGGTCCTGGTCATGATCGGCGGCTACGCCACCTACGACCTGCGCATGGAGCAGACCGCCCGCACTTTCGGTGCGTCCCGAAGCGCCGTTCTCCGTCACGTCACCCTGCCCGCACTCGCCCCGGCCCTGCTCGCTTCGGCGACTCTGGCCTTCCTGGTCTCGTGGAGCGAGTACCTGATGACGGTGCTGGTGGGGGGCGGAGTCGTCACCACACTGCCGCTTCTGCTGTTCTCCACGGCCGCGGGCAGCGGCAACCAGGCCCTGACCGCCGTACTGGGAATCCTCACCGTCGCCCCACCCATCCTGCTGTTCGGCGTGGGTGCGGCACTGCTGCGACGCCACCGGGCGGTCTGGGCCGACCCCTCATCCGCCTCCTCCGCACCGGGAATCGAGCGCTGACCGTCATGACCCCCCTGCCCCCCACTCCTGTCCCCGGCCTGCGTCTGGAGCGGATCACCGTCACCTATCCGGGGCACCGCGAGCCCGTCCTGGACGGCCTCGACCTCGATGTCGCCGACGGTCGGTTGCTGGCCTTGCTCGGCCCCTCCGGCTGCGGCAAGACCACCGTCGTGCAGGTCGCCTCCGGACTCCTCACACCCGGCCGGGGCGCCGTCCACCTGGCTGGCACCGAGGTGACCCGGGTCCCGCCGGAACACCGCGGTACCGCGGTGGTCTTCCAGCAGCCGATGCTGCTGCCTCACCGGACGGCGCTGGACAACGTGGCCTTTCCCGCCCGCATGCGAGGCCGCTCCCGACGCGACGCCCGCACCAGCGCCTTCGCACACCTGGAGCGCGTCGGCCTCGGCGCTCTCACCACCCGCTACCCCCGCCAGCTCTCCGGGGGCCAGGCCCAGCGCGTCGCCCTCGCCCGCGCACTGGCCGCCGAACCGGCCGTGCTGCTCCTCGACGAACCGTTCAGCGCCCTCGACCCGAGCCTGCGGCACACCATGCGCGACCTGCTGACCACGGTCCAGCGAGAGCTGACGGTGACCACCGTCCTGGTCACCCACGACCAGACGGAGGCCGCCGCAGTCGCCGACACCGTCGCCCTGCTCGACCGGGGCAGCCTGCTCCAGCAGGCGCAGCCCGCCAGCCTCTATGCCCGCCCGGCCTCCCTGGCCGTGGCCCGCTTCCTCGGCTGCCACACCGCGCTCCCCGGCCACGTCACGCTGCAAGGACGCTTCGCATGTCCTCTGGGAGAACTGGACCTGCCCGGCACCGTCACCCACCGCGGCCCCGGCCACCTGGTGATCCGCCCCGAAGCCGTCCAGATCGGCACCGGCCCGGACACCGTGGCCGCCGTGGTGCACAGCGTGCGCCCGGAAGGTGCCTTCGCGGCTGTCGTCGCCGACACGGCGGCCGGCCCGGTACACGCACTGCTTCCGCCCGGCACCCCACCTGCCCCCTCGGAGCACGTCCGGCTGCGCCTGCCCGTCGCGCATCGCTGGGTGGTCCCCGGACCGGGCTGAGCGCTCCACGGTCGGCGCAAGCGCCCCAGGGGGCAGCCGCGCAGGGCTGCCGACGAGACGGCCCGCCGGGGCTACCCGGCAACCGGATCCGGGCTCCGGACCGGCGCGCGTCAACCGCGTGGCCGGTCCCGGCCCGTCGGCGCACCGAGGTCCCGGGCGAAGCGCCGTACCCGGGCCGAGGCCAGAGAAGGGGGCGTTCGTCCGGCGTTGTACCGGAGCGACGCCTTGATCAGCCGCAGCAGCTGCAGGCTCCCACTGCAGGCCCAGCAGCAGGCGACGTGGGCGGCTACCTGCATACGATGCGCACCGGTGAGCTGACCGTCGGCGTACGCCTCCACCTCGCCGCGCAACCGCACATGCGAGATCATTTCCCGGCACTCGGCCCACACTCGCCCTGGACCCGGAACGCGCTGCCTCTTCATGCAGCGGAAACCCTCCAGCCGTACGCGGCATTCCAGCCGTGCGGGGACCCTCACCGTCCTGCGGTCCGCTCCGGAGCGGACCGCAGGACACAGGAACACGGAGGAAGAGGGAATGCGGGTCAGGGCAGAAGGGTTTCCGCCGTGTGGAAGACGAAGTGACAGCGTCCGCGGAGCCGGCGGACTCCCGGGGCAGGGCGTTCGCCGCCCATGTGCTGCCGGAGGTGGAGGTGCTGCTGCGTGTGGCGATGACGCTGACCGCTCAACCGGCGGACGCCGAGGACCTCGTGCAGGACACCCTGTTGCGCGCCTACCGGGCCATCGGCAGCTTCGACGGGAGGCACCCCCGTGCGTGGTTGCTGACGATCATGCGGCGGGCCGAGATCAACCGTCACCGGCGCCGCCGCCCACACCTCCTGGACGACCCGGACGCCGACCTGGACCGGCTCAGCTCCGCAGGCCCCGGCGGTTCGGCCGAGGAGATCGTGGTCGGTGAGGCGTTCGACGAAGTGGTGGACGAGGCTCTGCGCGCGCTTCCGGACAAGCACCGCCAGGTAGTGCAGCTGGTGGACATCGACGGCCTCACCTACGCGGAGACCGCCCGCCTGCTGGACGTGCCCGAGGGCACCGTCATGAGCCGGCTGCACCGCGCGCGCAAACGGATACGGGCACGCCTGGCCACTGCGGGACTGGCACCGAAGCGAGGTGTGATGTGAAGAGGTTTCCATGGCGGCGGCGGGAAGGGACCGAGCGCCGGATGAACTGCCTGCGGGTGGCACGCGTGCTCCAGTCCTACCTCGACGGCGAAACCGACGGCATCACCGCGCGCCGGGTTGCGCAGCACCTGGAGGACTGCCGGCGCTGCGGCCTGGAGGAATCCGTCTACCAGGAGATCCGCCACGCCTTGGCCCGACAAGCGGAACCACACGGTGGAGCGGTGGAGCGACTGCGGGCATTCGGCGCGTCACTCCTGAGCGACTCATCTGCCGGCGACGACGACGCGGAACACGGGACGACGCCCCCGGCAGGCGCTTGAAGACTCCTCCTCAAGGACAAGGGGAGGTCGGAGGAGCCGGCCGAGCAGACCGAGACAGCCACCGTGAGCTCCCGTGCGGGGAAGCACCGGACGGTCGCAGTCGCGTCCGTAGTGGTCTCTGTCCGCCCCCGTGGGGCTCTCCGCCGCCCGGCCACGTCGATGCCCTGAACCTCGCCGAACGGCTGGAACAGTGTCGGCTCCAGCGGGGGCAGACCGTCATCAGCCGGGGCAGGCAACCCGGCCGAGCAGCGATCGCCCGCAGTGGCGAGCAGCCACGTGAGGGCCAGTGCGCCGCGGTGAACCACTGCCGACTCGGACTCCCGGCCGTCGGCGGACCCCGCCGTCGCGCACGTGCAGGCGCTTGAAACAGTACTTGAGCGGCCGCACCCGGACTGCCGGATCGTCCGGGAGGCGGTGGGAGGAGTGCCTGAGCCCCGCCACGCGCTTACGGTCGTTCCGGGTGCCCGTAGGGCACCACCGAGGCTTCCGCTGTTCGTACGCCCATCCCGTGGAGGACACCATGCCGCGCCTGAACACCTCCCTGCTCGTGTTCGACGTCAACGAGACGCTCAGCGACATGAGCCCCCTCCAGAGCCGGTTCGCAGCGATCGGCGCCCCGCCTCACCTGTTCCAGCTCTGGTTCGCGGCCGTGCTGCGCGACGGCTTCGCACTCACCGCTGCAGGGGCCTACGCGGACTTCACGGCCGTCGCCCGAGCGGAGATGGGGGCGTTGCTGTCCAGCATGCCCGGATGGTCCGGCGATATCGAACAGGCGACGGAACGTGTGCTGGACGGGTTCCCGCACTTGGAGGTTCACCCGGACGTTCCCTACGGTGTCCGTGCGCTTCACGAGCGGGGGTTCCGACTCGTGACCATGACCAACGGCAGCGCGAAGCTCAGCGAGCGACTCCTCGGCCGCGCCGGGCTCACGGACTGCTTTGAGAGCCATCTGGATGTGAGCGGGCCACAGAGCTGGAAACCGGCCCGAGCCGCCTACCGTTACGTGGTGGAGCAGAGCGGAGTACGTCCGGACGAGGCAGTGCTGGTGGCAGCGCACCCCTGGGACGTCGACGGTGCACAGCGCGCTGGACTCGGCGGTGCATGGCTGCGGCGGAACGCAACGCAATACCCGCAGGTCATGAAGCCTCCCACCTACACGGTCGGCACTCTTTCGGAACTTGTGGAGATCCTCGCGTAGGCCCTGAACGACGGGGAGGGGACGAGCGCGGACATGGAGCATGCGGCGGGTGCCGCACTGCTCGTCGGACCGGCGTGCACCGTCGCGGTGACCAGGGGGCTGTGGAAAAACAATTCCTCTGTTTCTTGGGGGATTACGGGGGTGTGAGGTCGTGCCCGGCGATCTCGGCGAGCTGCTGTGCCGTGGTCACAGTGAGGGGGCCGATCGGCACGGCGTGACCGAGACCGTCAAGGCCGTCGAGCCGCAGTCGGCGAGGGGTGTGGAGGATCTGGTCGAGTAGGGGTGCGAACTCGGGTATTCCGTTGGTCTTCGCGCCGATCTCGCGGGAGGCCGGGGTGATGCCGTCGCCGTGCCGGACGGCGGAGAGTACGAAGACCTGACTGCCGTCCGGGCGTTTCGCGCCCCGCAGGCATGTGCCGTCCACCGCGATGGCCCGGCGCCGGGAGCGCACCGGTTCGGCGCGGGCGGCCTCCTGGTGGGCACGGCGCTGTTCCCGCTCGATGCCACCGTCGGGCATGAGCGGTCCCGGCGGGCAGGGCCGGGTGGAGACGGGCAGGGCCGGGTGGAGAGCAGAGGCCGCAGATGGTCGTAGCCGGCGGCGCTGACCTCGCCGGGATCCAGGCACCCCAGGACGGTGCGCAACGTCTTCTGGCTCGGGATCCGGTACCGGCCGAGCAACGGGGGGAAGGGCAGGCCGAAGGCGGCCAGTTCCTCGGGTGCAGCGCGCCTGCACCACTCCGCCGCCGCGGTGATGGAGTCATGGCCCGCCGGGGTCATCGCGCAGACCACCAGGGCCAGCAGCGACGAGACTCGATCCCGCGCCCCGCATGCCCCGCGAGGATCGGTGACCGACTCGAACTGGGCTACCAGGCTGCGGACGTGGTCCCGCGTGTCACCCGAGCCGAGGGCTTCCAGGCGGGGTGCCGGAGAGGCAGGAGCGAATCCCGTGTCCGCTCTGTCATCCCCCCCACCTGCGGATTCCTTCGAGCCAGTTGGGCGCTCCCAGGAATTTGCGCAAGCCCGGTCGATCCGGCGACCGGTTGATCCGGACCCAGGACCGTCGCAATTGCCCGGTCTCGGTCGACCAGCGGGACCGAGCACGGACAGTACCCGGCTACGGCGTCGGGTTGTCCACGATACGGTCGAGTTCGCTCACAGCACGAGCGAAGTCGTCCCGGTCCGACGTCTGGAATTGCTTGAAGAACCAGTCGGGCACCCGGACCTGCCGGAGTCGCGTCTGCAACAGGACGTCCTGTACCTGCCGGGCGAGCTGCAGAAGCATGGGAACGTCCTCGACCGGCCTGCCCCGCGAGACATGTCCATGCATCTCCTCCATGAGCACCCTGTGGGCGTGCTCTCGGGCCGCGACGACATCCCACTGGGACGCTGCAGTGTCCATCCCCAGAAGCAGGAGTCCCAGCGAGGGGACGAACCAGTGCAGCAGTAGATCGGAGACAGTCATGGACAGGCCCAGGCCCAGTCCCACGCCTGCCGCGACCCAGAACACCAGCCCGCATGAGACGGCGGAGGCATAGCGGCGACGGACCCTGGCCCCCCAGCCAAGGCACTGCATCTGGCACGCGAGAACGTCCAGCGGCCGGCTGAGTGCGGTGGCTTCGAAAAAGTAGTCATGCAGAAGCGATTCGGGAGCCTTGTAGCGCCGGGCGACCCGGCTCACCTCGTGCGAGGGAAGCCCCACGCCACCCGCGAGGACAGTGTTCCAGGGCAGTTGGAGGAGGCTGACATCGAACATCTCTTGGAAGAAGGCGGCACGACGCATCTCCCTGGCCGCCCACAACCGTGCGCCCGCGGCGTATGCGAGCCCCCACAGCAGACCGAGCAGCGTGGCCGGTGTCTTCAGTGCGGGCGCGAACACACCGGCCACCCCCAGGCCGGCCAGCAGCGTCGAGAGCGCGATGTGTGACGACGCAAGCATCTTGGCCCGGTGGTGCGACACGGAGGCCGCTTTGAGGAGCTGCAGCAGCTCCGGGTCGTTCTGGCGAGCCAGAATCGGAGTGTCTGCTGCCCCCACGGTGCCCCCAGCGAGTGTGTGGGCGGCCTACTCCGACAGTGGGCCAACCTCGGGTGGGAAACATGCCCGGTACCAAGTGGGGGCATGCGTCACTTATGGGTGAGCTTCGCCGCACAGCGGGTTACATGTCCCAGACTTCGAGCCGTCCCTCGCTGCCGAGCATCGCGATCAGCTGGCCGTCCCGGGAGAGGGCGACGTCGTTGTAGGTACCGGACTGCCGGAGCTGAGTTCCGCCGTCAACCGTGGGAGTGGAGAGCCGTCCCCTCCTCAGCCAGAACAGCGTGCCCGTCTCGGTGCACACGAGACGCATCCTTTTGGCGCCTGTCGCCTCGCGACTCTCCCGGTCGGTGAGCGTGCGGCGGTGGACTTCCCGCCCGTCGTCGGCGCTCCACACGACGACCTCCTCGAACGTGACGCACCCGACATGGCTGCCCGAAGGTGAGACCGCCAGTTGGCAGCCCGGATCGGGGGCCAGCTTGTCCAGCAGACGAAACCTGAGATGAGGAAGGCTGTTCCCCATCGCCCACACCTGCGGCGCGGCGCCGCTGCGGTGGATGTACGTCTCCCGTGAGCGGGCCATGGCAATGACCGAGGCGTCGATACTGACCGCGCTGGCCGCCAGGGAGGAAGGGCAGGGGATGTTCTCGATCACCGAGCCGCTCTCGAAATCGCGAACGGCAAGACGGTTCCTGTTGTGCGTGGCGAAGACGTCGCCACCACTGGTGACCAGAAAGTGCTCAGCGTCAGGCAGCACAACCGGGGCGGAGCGGAGCACATCGCCCCGGTGGGGGAAGTGCACGATCTCCAGTTCCCTCGGCCGGGCCACGACGACGCTGTGCGTCGCCGAGGCCACCAGAGCCTGATGGCCGAGGCGGAGCCGCGGTGAGCGCCCACCGGCACCAGGAAGCGGGTCCCCGTCAACGGTCCAGCGGTGGACACCGCCCATCCCGTCGACCACTACAATCGTGTGTTCCGGGCCGAATCCGATCACGGCTCGGTCGTCCCGCAGCCCCGATTGCGTTTCCCACCGGCGTCTTCGAGGGCCTTGTTCCGGCACGAATCCGGTGGCTTCTCCGGCTGCCGCCGGGCTGCGCTCCACGAGGCCGGCCGATGCGAAGGAAGTCCGTCCAGGCTCCGGCGTCGACAACGCGTCCGTACCGGCTTCCCCGGTCAGGACCAGCACCTGGCCCATCGCGTGAGCGGCGAGGTGCGCGAACCACGTGCGGCCCACGGCGCCGATGTCGGTGTACGTAGTGAACCGCAGCGCTCCGGCCGTGAGCGAGAGCAGAAACTGCACGTCCCAGGCGTCTCTCCTACGCCTCATGGCCGTACGCGCAGTGTCGCGCACGGCCACCACTTCTCTCGCAATCTCGGGGACGATGCTCTCGCGATACCTGTCGTCAGGGTCGACGATGAAGCGCAGAAGCGCCGTCCCCTGATACGGCGGCTGCCCGTGGAGCACGTACGGAACGAGCGCGGAGAGCAGCAGGGTGGCGGCGTCACGGCCGAGGTCCGCCCTCTTGCTGAAGGTGCACAGGTCAATGAAGCGGTAGTCATGAGCCTGTGCCACCTTCTCCCTCCTCGGCACGAGGATGTTGTCGAGGTGCAGGTCACCGTGTCCCATCCCGCGCAGGACGCGCACGGTGGGGTCCGGCAATGCGGGCTGTTCGCCTTTGACCATGAGATACGGATTGGGCAGCCGACGGCCGTCGGTATCCAGCCACGGCGGCGACGGGTCGACGAAACCCAGGCCTCTGCCGAACGCGTGCAGGGAGCCACCTCCCGTCCAGACGTCGGCCAGTTCGCGACGGAGAAACGCGGACACCGTGACCTCTTCGAGCACGGCGCGTTCGAGGTCGGGACCGTTCCACTCCGTCAGGATGCCCCGTACCACCTGCTCTGCGACCCGGGCCGTCTCGGCGCTGTCGAGCGAACCGGCGGGAGTCGTGTCGCGCAGGCTGTCCCCGGCGACCTCCTGGAACATCACGGCCCTGCCGTCCTCCAGCCGCAAGGGGGGGAAGAGCTGGTCCGTCAGGTGCCGCGACGAGAACTCCGGCACTGCGCGGAGAGCGTCCGTGAGGGCGTCGACTTCCCTTGCCGGCGCGCCGTCGGGGACTACCTTGATGATGATTTGCCAGGGCGGGGGCGCGATGTCCGCGGCGAGCAGGACGGCCCCGGTGTAACTCCTGCCGCGTGCGGTCCACAACGGCCGTCGCAGTGACAGATCGGTCCACCCGTTCTCCTTGGCCCCGCGGTGGAGCCCCTCGGCGACAGCGGATCCGCACACGTCTCGGATCAACTCGACGTCTTCTTGCGGAATGCGCAGCAATGTACAGCCCTTCGGCAGGCGACGAACCGGCCCGCGCGAGCTCTTGCGTGGTTCGGGAAACGATAGTCAGGACGTCAGGACGTCAGGACGTCAGGACGTCAGGACGTCAGGACGTCAGGACGTCAGGACGGCGTCACCGAGGCCACTTCTCGTCGAGACACGGTCCGGGTCGCCCGACTTGAGCAACGCGCAGACGATCTTGATTTGATCATGGCCGGAGATGTCGACAGAGAGATCGGCCGTGTCACTGGAACGGAACTCGACTGCCTGACCGATCTGCTCCCCGGAAGCACCGAACACCTTGATCTCGGCCACAGAGCCGATCGCATTGTTGACGTCGGTGGGGAGACCAAGGGTCGCCTCCAGCCGCTTGTACCCACTCGTGCTGTACGTGACGCTGTCGTCACCAGAGGTATCGCAACCGAGTCTGACGCTCCTTGGATACGGATCTCCGAGCATCTCCACCGGATTCCTGTCGTACGATCCCCGGTGATCCACGGCATCGAGATCAGCGAGATACACCCGCGCGGGACGTCCCGACGAGGAGTCCTCCGGTGCCGGGCTGTCCGCAGTCGACGTGGGGCCGGGTTCCCCGGTGCTCGGTGCCGGTTCCGGTGCCGCCGTCACGGTCTCCGTGGCCTGGACCGTGACGGTCTCGGTCGGCTGCGGACCATCGACCTGGGTGCGGCTCTCACTCACCCGGCCGGTGAAGAATCCCGTCGCGATGGTGGCCACACTCACGACGCACAGCTCAACCCACCGTGGGCCGAGTTGCCAGCGTGACCTGCCCGGCTTCTTCTTGGTCAGTTCCATGAGTTTCCCGTCATGCAGTCGCTCGCGATTCGGTCGGGCCAAGGGCACCACAAAGAGCTGCGCACAAAGGCGAGTGGGGGTGTCCGTGGCTGTAGCGAGCCATGGTGTCTCACCCTAATGGGACGGGAGCATTGCGACCCCTGCGACTCGAATGGCCTAACGGGTTGATGGAAGCGTGAGGGGCGCACAATACGACATTCACGCGCCCCTCCGCGGACAGGAGGGGAAGAGCGGCAGACGAGTCGGGCTATACGGGGTCTTCGAATTGAGAGGATGCCTCATGTGGTCGTTCGCTGATGCGGCATGATGCTGGGCTGTGGGTGCTGATCTGTCGCGTCGGCTGGTGCCGGACGAACTGTGGGAGCTGACGGCTCCGTTGTTGCCGAGGTTCACATCCCGCCCGCAGGGCGGTGGCACAGCTCCGGTGGATGAGCGGGCGGTGTTCACGGCTGTGGTGTATGTGCTGACGAGCGGCTGTGCATGGCGGTATCTGCCGGATTCCCTCGGTGTCTCGCCGGCCACCGCGCACCGCCGGTTCGCCGTGTGGACCGAGGTCGGGTTGTGGCGTCGGCTGCACCGGGCGGTGCTGGACGAACTCGGCGCCGGGGGTGAGCTGGACTGGTCGTCCGCGATCGTCGATGCTGCGTCGGTGCGGGCGAGGAAGGG
>NZ_AUKR01000008.1:0-28484 GCF_000424845.1 Streptomyces sp. TAA040
TGCTGGACCGCGAGCCCGACCTGGCGGCCGAGAGGCCCGGCCTGCTGCTGATCGCCGACAAGGGCTTCGCCTCCAAGGAGTTCGAGGCCGATCTGGCCTTCCAGGGCGCGGAGTTGCTCCGTCCGTCGTTCAAGCGGGAGAAGCGTCGCAAGGGCGAGTCGCTGCTGAAGTCGGTGCGGCAGCTGATCGAGTCGGTCAACGACACGTTGAAGGGCCAGCTCGACCTGGAACAGCACGGCGGCCGGACCTTCGAGGGCGTCGCCGTCCGCATCGCCCAGCGCATCCTCGCGATGACCTCGGCCATCTGGCACAACCACAAGACCGGCGCACCGGTCCTGCGGTCGCTGACCGCATTCGATCACTGAACACATCGGAACTACTCGTCCAGACGCTCACGGAGCACCGACCGCTCCCGACCCCGCGCGGGGCGGCCGTCCCGGCCGCCCCGCGCGGGGTCGGTCAGAGGTGGAGGGCGGCGGTGACGCACATGCCGCCGAGGGCCACGCACCACACATAGGGCAGCGTCCTGACCATCACCTGCTGCGGCGAGACGCCCGCGTACTGGGCGCTCCAGACCGTCTGAGTGCTGGTCGGATCGGACACGCCGAACACCTGGTTGTAGGAGGCGGTCAGGCCCAGGACGGCGACCGCCGGGTAGATGCCCGCCGCGATCAGCACCCCGGCGATGCCCGCGCCGAGCCCGTAGACGTTCAGCGGGCCCCGGTAGAGGCAGAGCGGCACCATCAGGGTGAACAGCAGCACGAACACCACCGGGTTCTGCGGGGTGACCGCCTCCACCAGCGGCTCCAGCGCGTCCACCGCGCCGGGCAGCCGGACGGCCGCCAGCAGCACGCCGATCGCGATGAACAGCACCATCGGGGCCGCGGCCACCTCGAAGCCGGCGTAGAGGGTGCGTAGCATCCGCTTGCTCATCCCGCCCGGTCGGGTGGTGGTGAACAGCGCGTAGAGCACACCGGCCAGCAGCGAGGGGATGATGGCCAGTTCGAAGCCGAGGGCCAGTACCAGCGGCACCACCGGGGTGAGCAGCGCGTACCAGGGAGCGTCCCCGAGCTGACGGCCCCGGCTCGGACGCGCCCCGCGGGCCGGCACCGACTTGAGCGACCAGGCGTGCTCGACTCCGCGCCGGCGGGACTCGACGAGCACGAAGAGCACGGCGAAGAACAGCGCGAACGGGAACAACTTGAGCATGAATCCGCGGACCGTGGGGATGGGCAGTTCCAGCGCGGTGGAGAAGAACTGCCAGATCGGCAGCTCGAAGGGCATGCCCGCGGCGATGCCCATCAGGATGGTGCCGGCCGCGGTGACCTTGGGGATGCCGACGGCGATCATCGCGGGGATGCCGATGATGCCGGCGAGCATCGCGGCGGGGGCCGAACCCGTGACGGTGCCGACCAGGGTGGAGACCGCGAGGACGCCGAGCGCCACCACGGTCGGCCGGTCGCCGCCGAACTCGACGATCTTGCGCACCAGCGTGCTGGCGATGCCCGTCTCGTCGAGCAGTTTGCCCAGCCAGGAGCCGAGCAGGATGGCGATCATGGTGGACGCCAGCATCGGCGCGCCCTCTTGCAGGACGGTGTCCAGGACGCTGTTCTCGCCGGTCGCCGGGGAGCCGACGACCACGGCGATCGCCAGGCCGAGCAGGACCAGCGCGAAGGCGGTGGGCAGCTTGCGGGTCAGCATCAGACCGACCCCGGCCAGCATGATCAGGAGAATGACGATTCCCATGGCGGGCCTCAGTTCTTTTCGGGGTGGGGTCGGAGGGCTTCGGCGAGCGCGGCGGTGAGCAGCAGCGGGGTGCGTCCCAGACCGCGCAGCGCTCCGGCGTAGCCGTGCGCGGCGAGTTCCTCCGCGCCGGCGACGTGCCCGCGCACCCGCCACCGGCCGGCGCGCAGCACGGTGTGGTCCAGCGCGTGCCGGAGGGCGGTGCGCTCGGGGCCCCGGTGGAGCCGGCAGTGCAGCACCTCGTGGTCGAGTGCGGCCCTGCGCACCGAACCGGCCGGGTACCAGTGCCGCCAGCCGAGCTCGTCGATCAGCCGCTCGGCGTAGGCGACGGTGTCGGTGTAGAGCTCCACGGTCGCGGGACGCGACGTGTAGCGGGCCATCAGGAGCCGCTTAGGATCCAGGCCGCCCGTTCTCTCCACCACGCGGGGCGGTTCGGGCGGGCCCAGGGGCTCGGCGGCCATGGCGGCCCCGAACTCGGTGGCGGTGCGGGCCCACCGGTGCAGCAGCGCGGAGTCGCGGTTCTCGTGGGTGGGGGTCGCCGCGAGCAGGCGGACGCCGAACTCGGTGTCGTCCAGCTCCGCGAGCCGGGCGCTGCGGGCGAGGTGGTCGGTCTTCACGCGCGCACCTCCAGTACCGCCACGACGGCTTCCTCCGGGGGCCGCGAGCGCAGCTCGCTGCGGGCGAGGGCCAGCAGCGCGGAGGCGTCCAGCACGCCGGAGAAGTCGGCGATCCGGGAGCCGAACACCAGCCGGACCGCGGGCGCCCGTACCCCTCCGTCGCCGTAGGAGGTGGCCTCCTTCACCTTCCGGGCCAGCACCTCGGAGGCCTCGCCGACGGTCGTGGCGTGCACCTGTGCGTCGGGGGAGTGCACCCGGACGACACCGTCCGCGTCCACCACCCGTACCGGGTGGCGGGTGCGGCGCAGCCTGCGGTGCACCTCCGTGCCGTAGACGGTGTGCGCCGGGGTGGCCGCCAGCTCCCGCACCTCGCCGGGGTCCACTTTGAGACTGGCCGCCGCAGCGGCCAGCCGCTCGGCGGCCTCGCTGCGGTGGGCACGGTCCTGCGTGCGCAGTTCGCTGGCGCCGGTGGCGATCGCCCGCACCGTGCTGGTCTGCGGATCGACGGTCACCTCGACCTCGACGCCGCCGGGTGCCGCGCCCTGGGCGATGACGGCCTGCTCGGCCTCGTTGCGCACCGCCATGATCTGCTCCTGGGTCGCCCCGGGGATGATGCGCTCGATCTGCTCCCTGATCAGCGCGAGTGCCACCCCGATCGGGCTGATCACCTCGCTGTGGCGGGCGATACTGCCGCTGAAGCCGGTCGTCGCGGCCAGATGCGGGGTCACGGAGGCCGCGCCGCCGCCTCCGCCGACCAGGACGACGGAGTCCTTGTCGAGCCGGTAGTCGTGGATCATCTCGGTGACGACCTTCTCCACCTGCTCGCTGCCGGCGTCCAGCACCCGGGTGGCGGCGGTGGCGGTGTCGCAGCCCATCGCGGCGGCCAGCGGGGCCAGCGCCGCGGCGGCGACCGCAGGATCCGCGCGGGCGAAGTCGCCCTCGGGCACCCGGCCGAGTGCGTTGGCCGCACAGGTCATGGTGAGCGCGAAACGTCCGCCCGCGGCGTCCAGCACCGCGTAGTCCTCCGGGTCGTCGGCCATCGGGCGGATCGTCACCAGTTCGGCTCCGGCGAGGTCCTCCGGAGCGGCGAAGCAGGCGTAGGGCAGGCCCGCGATGTGGGCGCTGCGCGGACCGACTGTCGAGACCCCCGCCCCCCTGCCCGTCACCCGGACCATGGAGCCGCCGCCGACGCCGACGGTCCGGACATCCAGCGCGGACAGGTAGGAGGACTTGCCGAGGATGGTGGCGTGCCGGACAGCGACCTTCCCCCGATGGATCACACTGATGTCGGTGGAGGTGCCGCCCGTCTCCAGGAACACCCCCTCGCTGACGCGCTCCTGCATCAGCGCGCCCGCCACTCCGGCGGCGGGGCCGGAGAGCACGGTCAGCAGCGGGCGCCGCCGCATCTCGTCCAGGGACATCACGCCGCCGTCGCAGCGCATGACCATCAGGGGCGCGGAGATGCCGCCCTTGGTGATCGCCGCGTCGACGACGTCGGCGGTGGCGAGCATGCGGGGCAGGATGGCCGCGTTGACCACCGCGGTGCGGGTGCGCTTGTGCAGGCCGTACAGCGAGGTGATCTCGTGGGCCGCGGTCATCGGCAGTCCGAGCCCGGCGGCGGCCCCCAGGACGGCGTTCTCGCCCTCGGGGACGTCGACGCCGAAGGGCTCGGTGGCGACCAGGGCCTCCGCGCCGGCGTTGCGGACCTGCTCGGCGGCGGACCGCGCGGCGGCGCCCCCGTCCGGCCCGGTGGGGTCGTCGACGTGCGCGTAGGTCAGCGGCAGTTTCTTGCCCGGCGTCAGGTCCAGCTTCCCGAACCGGGCGAGCCGGCGGGTCAGGAAGGCGGCCGGGCCGGTTCCGATGCCGATCAGTCCGACGGTGGCCACGTCGCCCTCCAGCAGGGCGTTGGTAGCCTGAGTCGTACCGTGTGCCAGGAAGGTGACGTCGTCGGGTTCGGCGCCGACCTCGGCCAGCAGTCGCTCGAGCGCCGCCACGATGCCGTGCGCGACGCCGTCCTCGTGGTGGTGGCTGGTGGGCACCTTGACCTGGCCGACCAGGTCGAGGGTCGTGGCGTCGACGGCCACGGCGTCGGTGAAGGTTCCGCCCACGTCGATGCCGACGCGGACGCTGCGGGTGTTCATGAGCAGGGCACCTCTCTGTGTCGTGTCATGAGGGCCGGCGGGGCGGTGGGCGGGCGGGGTGGGTGGAGCCACCCCGCCCGCCGTCCCGGCCGGCGGAGCTGATCAGTAACCGCGGATGTCCGGCCAGTGGCGCTGCACCCCCTGCTGATCCAGGCCGCGGGCGAACTCCGCGAAGCGCTTGTCCTCGGCCTGCACGGCGTGCGGCTCCACTCCCTCGTCCAGGCAGTGCGCCGCCAGCGCGCCGGCGACCTCGCCGATGTTCCACTCCACCGGGTGCAGCCGGAAGCAGCCGTTGGTGATGTGGGTGGTGCCGACGTTCTTCCCGGCCGGCAGCAGGTTGCGGACCCGGACCGGGATCAGGGCGCCCAGCGGGATCTCGAAGGGCACCGAGCCGATGTCGACGTAGTTGTCCCCGCCGGTGGACGGGTGGAGGTCGATGCGGTAGCTGCCGACGCCCACGGCGTCCCGGTGCCGGGTGCCGCCGTACGGGCCGACCAGCTCCACCGAGACGTCACGCTCGGTCACCGTGGTGACCGCCTTGATCCGGCGCGACTCGCGGATGTAGGCGGCCTTGGCAAGGCCGTCGGCCGTACCGGTGACGTCCGGCCTGATGCGCAGCCCGGGGAATCCGGTGCCGCCGTCGGCGCGCGGTGCCTCCGTCTGGAGCCAGTGGAGCAGCGAGAGGGAGAGCTGGCGCGCCTCCCGGTAGGCGTCCGCGGTGGTCTGCTCGTCCGCTCCGACGACCGGCTTCAGCCAGTAGTCGTTGAGCGGCCAGTTGACCAGCGTGATGTCGGACGGGAAGGCGCCGTCGCGGTGCAGCTTGCGGGCGAGCACCCGGCGAAAGCCCCAGAGTTCCTTGTCACCGGCGTCCGCGCTCTGGTCGGCGGAGATCTCCAGCGGGTCCACCTCCGGGTTGGGCTCGAAGGTCCGGGGCACCGACTCCAGCGACCGGGGGTCGGGGGCGAGGAAGCCCAGCAGCGGGCCGGGCCAGAAGTCCGGCCGGTAGGAGCGCCAGAAGTCGTAGTCGGCCGGGCGCTCGACGGTGTGGTCCTCGCCCTCGTGGTGCGAGAGCGCGAAGCACACCGTGATGCCCTGCTGGTTGAGCGGCTGGGCCTCCTCGGGCGCATGCGGTTCGTCGTGCTCGCCGCGCGCCTCCGCTCCGATCACGTGCTCCACGTCGGCCAGTTCCAGCAGCTCACCGGTCTCGGTGGCGTCCAGGACGAAGGCCGCGGAGACGGTGACCCGCTCCCCCGCGGCGTCCTGGAAGGTGACGGAGCGGATGACATCGTTGTCCATCTCGGCCGCCACCGGTCGGTGCTCCAGCAGCAGGGTGAGCAGCCCGGCGGACCGGTAGGGCGCGAGCATCGACTCCAGCACCGACAGCGCCACCCGGGGCTCGTGGCAGAGCTTGCTGACCCGCCCGGCGCCGGGGTTGAGCTCGGGCAGAGCGGCCGCCTCGGAGCGCAGGGGGTACCAGGTCCGGTAGTGCTCCCTGATCCCCTCGCGCATCCTGCGGTACTCGGCGGTGGTGCCGAACTGCTCCACCCAGGGGTGCTCGTCCGGCGGCACCGCCTGCGAGGTGAGCTGACCGCCGACCCAGTCGGTCTCCTCGGTCATGACCACGGTCCGCCCGGCCCGGCAGGCGGCGATGGCGGCGGCCACACCGCCCAGACCGCCGCCCGCGATCAGGACGTCGGTCCCGGTTCCGGATGTCGAACTCGGCATACGATGCTTCTCCTTGAACGTGCTTTCCGTGGTGCGGCCGTGTCGCGCGAGTGCGGGGCAGGGCCTCAACCGGTGCCCGGGGCCGGGCCCGCGGTGCCTCCCGTCCGGAAGGCGCAGCGGACCAGGGGTTCGGGGGCCGGACCGCCGTCGAGCAGCGACAGCAGCAGTCGCACCGCTGCCGCTCCCATCTCGGTGCGGGGAATGTCGAATCCGGTCGGCGCGGGCTCGCCGGCCAGGTCGGTGAGGTCCGCCGGGGGCGAGCCGAGGAGCGCCAGCGACAGGTCCTGCGGGGCGTGCAGGCCCGACGCCCGCACCGCCGCGCGCAGGGCGCGCCAGACGGCGCCGGTGTCGGTCTCCTCGGCGACGAACGCGGTGACGCCGTCCGCCAGCCATCCGCGCAGCCGCTCCGCGGTGATCTCCGCAGCCGGGTCGGCCGTGCGGACGACGCTCCCGGGGCCGGCCGGCAGCCCCGACTCGGCCAGGCCCGCCAGGAAACCGGCCTGCCGGTCCGCGGAGGCCGGCGCGTCGTCGTCCTCGCGGATCAGCACCGCCCGGCGGTGGCGCAGACCGGCCAACCCGCGCACGACCCCGGCGGTGGCGGTGACGTAGTCGGCGCCCACCCAGGCCAGTCCGGAGAGTTCGTCGCGGCGGCCGAGGTGGACCGCCGGGTAGCCGTCGTCCAGCAGCTTGCGGAGCTGCTCGGCGGGGATGTGGCGGCCCAGGAAGAGGCAGCCGTCCGCCAGCCGGACCCGGCCCAGCGCCTCCGGACCCCCGGCCCCGGCGCCGTCGGAGCTCGACCCGGTGAAGAGGACGAGGTCGTAGCCCTGGGCGGCGGCCTCCTGCTCCACCCCGGCGAGGAACGGGTAGTACGAGTGGTGGACGGCGGTGGGGAAGGTCGCGGTGAAGCTGAAGACGCCCAGCAGGTTGTTCCGGGAGGCTGCGAGCCGGGTGGCTACCGGGTCGGGGACGTAACCCAGACTGCGGGCCGCTTCCAGCACCCGCCGCCGGGTGGCCTCCTGGATGACGATGCCCTGCTTGTTCCCGCCCAGGACCAGCGACACGGTGGTCTGCGAGACCCCGGCGGTCCGCGCCACGTCGGCCTGCCGCGGGCGACCCCGCCGCACGGGCCGCGCATCGGCACTGCTGTCCACGTCGACTCCCCACTAATGCGCATTAGCTGGGCCGTGTGAGAACCCGGTGCTGAACTAATGCGGATTAGGGAGCACTCTCGACCCATCGGAGCGCCCGCGTCAAGAGTCCTGCGGCAAAGAGCACCGCACGTCCCCCGCACGGACCCCCCATGGCCGGAGTTCGGGGGGCCACGGGCCGGGCGTTGCGGAACGCGGGACTCCGGCGAAGGGGCCGTCCACGGCAGGCGGGAGGCGGCGGTGCGGAAGGCGGCGGCTCAGCCCGCGGGCGGCGCGTCCGCGGGCAGCAGGTCGGCGGCGCCGAAGGCGACCGAGAAGCGCTCGCACCAGATCACCGCGCTGCGCAACCCGACCGGGTCCGTGCCGGCCGGCACCGCGTAGTTCTGGTTCCCGAGGTTGCCCTTGAGAGCGCCCAGATCCACCGCGCCCTCCCCCACCGCGTCGCGCACCTCGTCGGCCGGCAGGCGGGAGAGGAGTACCCGCACGTCCGGCCCCTCCGAGGTGGCCAGGTCCTCCAAGCGCAGTACCTGCTCGCCGTCGGGCAGCCGCACGGTCCGGGCCGTCCCCTCCGTGGCGTGCTCGTGCGAGACGAACGTGCCGCGGCTCAGCTCGACCGGTTCTGTCGGCGCCCCGGCCTCCGCCGGCTCCCCGTCCGCGGCACCGTTCGCGCCTCCGTCCCGTCCATCGGAGTCCTCACCCCCTCCGCCTGGGTCGGCGGAGGGCTGTGCTCCGGCGACGGGCAGCGCCTCGTCCACTGTCGTGTCGGTGAAGGCCTTCCAGGGCTGGAAGAGGGCGAGGGCAACGGCCAGGGCCAGGGCGGCGAGACCCGCCCCGGTGGCCAGGGCCGTGCGGCGGGTACGGGTACGGGTTCCGGTCATGCCGGCAGTCAACCGGTGCTCCGCGCCCGGTGGTGCGCTCCCGCCGGATCCGTAAGACTTCGGTCACCTCCGCCGCCGGCGCCCGCTTCGCCGGTGCACGGGCCGCGCCCCCGTCCGCCCCGCCAGATCCGGTCTGGCACCCGCGAACCGTGATCTGGCGCCCGATGAGAAACGGGCGCCGTGGGAGTCGGAGCCGCACGAGGGAGTCGAGGAGCACGATCACCGCCGGAGGCCCCCGCTCCCCTCCGCCCCGCGCCTGCCCACCCACCCCGACTCGGCCCACGAGAAGAGAGAAAGCAGATGACGGACATCAGAGGCCGGTCCCGCTCCGGCCCGGCCATCGAGGCCTCCGGCCTGGTCAAGACCTTCGGCACGAACCGGGCGGTGGACGGTCTCGACCTCACCGTCCCCGCCGGCACGGTCTACGGAGTGCTCGGCCCCAACGGCGCGGGCAAGACCACCACGGTGCGGATGCTCGCGACGCTGCTGCGCCCGGACGGCGGGGAGGTCCGGGTCTTCGGGCACGACGTCCACCGGGAGGCGGACACCGTCCGCGGGCTGGTCAGCCTCACCGGCCAGTACGCCTCGGTGGACGAGGACCTGACCGGGACGGAGAACCTCGTCCTGCTCGCCCGGCTGCTGGGCCACCGCAAAGCTGCCGCCCGCAGCCGGGCCGGGGAACTGCTGGAGGCGTTCGGGCTCGCCGACGCGGCCGGCCGGCAGGTGAAGACCTACTCCGGAGGCATGCGGCGCCGGATCGACATCGCCGCCAGCATCCTGAACACCCCCGAGCTGCTCTTCCTCGACGAACCGACCACCGGACTGGACCCGCGCAGCCGCAACCAGGTCTGGGACATCGTGCGGGCGGTCGTCGCCCAGGGCACCACCGTGCTGCTCACCACGCAGTACCTCGACGAGGCCGACCAACTCGCCTCGCGCGTCGCGGTCATCGACAAGGGCCGGGTCATCGCCGAGGGGACCAAGGGCGAGTTGAAGTCCTCCGTCGGCGCCGGATCGGTCCACCTGCGGCTGCGGGACGCCGCCCAACGGCCGGATGCGGAGCGCGTGCTGACCCGCGCCCTGGACGCCCAGGTGGTACTGGAGTCCGACCCGGTGGCCCTGACGGCACGGGTCGGCGGCGAGGCAGGCGGACATGGCGCCGCCGAGCGGGCCGCCCGCGCACTCGCCGAGCTCGCCACCGCCGGGGTGCTGGTGGACGACTTCGCCCTGGGGCAGCCCAGCCTGGACGAGGTGTTCCTGGCCCTCACCGACCGTCCGGGGGACGCCACGCGGCAGTCCTCCGCAGCCCAGAGGAAGGAAGTCGCATGAGTGCCACCACCACACCCGGCACGTCCCGGTCCGAGGAGCTGGCCCCCGTCAGCAGGGAGAGCCTGGCCGCGGTGCTGGCCACCGAGCAGAAGCCGCCCAGGCCCTCGGCCCTGTCGGCCTCGGTCACCTTCGGCTGGCGGTCGATGCTGAAGGTCAAGCACGTGCCGGAGCAGCTCTTCGACGTCACCGTCTTCCCGATCATGATGGTGCTGATGTTCACCTACCTGTTCGGGGGTGCACTGGTCGGCTCGACCACGGAGTACCTGCAACTGCTGCTGCCCGGCATCCTGGTGATGAGCATCGTGATGACCACCATGTACACCGGGGTCGCGGTCAACACCGACATCGGCAAGGGGGTGTTCGACCGGTTCCGGACCCTGCCGATCTGGCGCCCCGCGGTGATGGTGGGCTACCTGCTCGGCGACATGCTGCGCTACGTCCTCGCCTCGGCGGTGATGCTGGCCGTCGGGCTGGTCCTCGGTTTCCGCCCGGGCGGCGGGCCCGTGGGTGTCCTCGCCGGCGTCGGGCTGCTGCTGGTCTTCGCCTTCTGCTTCTCGTGGATCTGGACCATGTTCGGCCTGCTCCTCCGCAGCGAGAAGTCGGTGATGGGCGTGAGCATGATGGTGATCTTCCCCCTGACCTTCCTCAGCAACATCTTCGTCGATCCCGGCACCATGCCCGAGTGGCTCCAGGTGTTCGTCAACAACAGCCCGATCACCCACCTGACCGGCGGGGTCCGCGGCCTCATGGAGGGGTCCGCGGCCTCCGCCGACATCGCGTGGGCGCTGGGCTGGAGCGCCGTGCTCGTCACGGTGTTCGGCACGGTCACGATGCGGCTCTACAACCGCAGGTGACACCCGGGCCGGCCCGTCGCCCGTACGAGGGGGCGCGCGGCGGGTCAGGCCAGCAGGGCGGCGATCGTCACGAGCGCGGGCACGGAGAGGAGGGTGGAGACGAAGATGGTGTCCCGGGCGAGGGTGACCCCCACCCCGTAGCGGCTCGCGATGACGAAGACGTTCTGCGCGGTGGGCAGGGCCGCGATGACGGTCACCGCCAGCACCCCCTCCTCGTCCAGACCCAGCGCGTAGCGGGCCAGCAGGAAGGCGACCAGCGGGTGCACCACGTTCTTCAGCAGCACGATGAACCCCACCTGGAGCGGCGGCTCGGCCCTGCCGGGCAGCGGGCCGAGCCGCAGCGAGATCCCGTACGCGATCAGCATCGCCGGGATGGCCATACCGCCGACAAGCTCCAGCGGGTCGTGCAGCGCGACGGGAAGCCGGATGTCGAGGACGGAGAGCGCGACACCGGCGAGCGAACCGAGGAGCAGCGGATTGACGAGCGGGCGCAGCAGCATCCGCCGCAGCGGGACCTCCCGCTCGCTGGTGGTGACGTCCAGCACGGCCAGCCCCAGCGGTTGCAGCAGCAGGAGCTGCACCAGCAGCATCGGTGCGACCAGCGAAGCGTCACCCAGGACGTAACCGGCGATCGGCAGTCCGAGGTTCCCGGCGTTGACGTAGGCGGAGGAGAAGGTTCCGATCACGGTGTCGGCCGCGGTGCGGTGCCAGACGAAGCGGGCCACCGCCACGTGGAGGACGGCCGCCGCCAGGACGCCGCCGAGCGAGGCGGGCAGGTTGGCGGAGAAGACCGCCGACACGTCGGTCTCGCTGAGCACCGTGGCGAGCAGCGCGGGGCTGGCCACGTAAAACGCGAGCCGGGACAGCACCTGCTGCGCGGCGGTGTCCAGAAGCCGCAGATGGGCGAGGAGTATCCCCAGACCGACGATCGCGCCGATGGTGGCGAACCCGGTCAGGACCCCGTTCACCCGGCCCCTTTCCACCCGCACACGAGAGCGACGATCCCCGCCAGACTCCCATGCCGGTGTAGCGGCCACCGGCCCGGGGCGGACCGGCGGCGGCCGAGGCACCGGCGGTGCCTCGGCCGCCGCCCGACCACCCCGCCCTTCCGCCACCCGCCGGCAGTACGGTGTCCCCCATGCGCCCCGACACGCCCGCCGAAGACGTCGACCACACCGCCGAAGCGGCACGCCTGGAGCGGACCGCCGGCCTCTACCCCGAGGACGCCGAAGCCCTGCTGCTGCGGGCCGCCGCCCACCACGAGCTCTCCGGTGACCGCCCCACGGCGACCGCTCTCTACGACCGGTTGCTGGCCGCCGGCACCGGACCGGAGAACCCGTCGCTCGTCCGCGCCCTGAAGGCCGCGAACCTCTGGGAGTACGGCCACGAGGCGGAGGCCCGGGCCGTCATCGACGGAGTCCGGACCACCGCCCCGCGCGACCCGGCCCCCTGGGTGGTCGTCGCGGAGTCGCTGGAGGCCCACGATGAGCTGGAGCAGGCGCACGAGACGTTCACCGAGGCGGTGCGCCTGCTGCTCGCCGACGTGCCGGAGCCGCCGCTCGACACCCACCCGCTGCTCTTCGGCCGCCACCGGGTGCGCAGGATGCTCGGGGCGGCCCACGACGCGTGGGACGCGCTGGCGGACTCCGTCCACACGCTGTCGATCAGCCTGGACGAGCTCCACGACCCGAAGCGCGTCTGGGCCCTGGGCTCGGAAAACCCGGCGGAGCTGGAAGCGGAGATCGCCCGTCTCCGTGCGGAACTCGGCGCATACCGGACGACCCTCTCGCGGCCGTTCCCGGTAGCGGTCCTGCACTGGCCGGCCGGGGAACTCGCCGAGCTCCTGGCGGCATACCCCTCCCTCGCCGCCGAGTACCCGTCCCACGAGGAGCACCTGGCCTCGACGGAGGCCGCCCTGCGCGAGCTGGCCGCCTCGGGCGCCCCTCACCTCGGCCTCGTCACCGGCACCGTCCCCTCCTACGAGGCCTTCGCCGCCTCCGAGGACACGTCCCCGCAGGACACCGGCCTCCTCCCCCAGTACGCCACCACCCTGGCTGCCCGCGGCCGGGCCCTTCCCTGGCCCCCGCAGCGCTCGGCCGCCTGCTGGTGCGGCTCCAACCGCACGTACGGCATGTGCCACGGCAGGACGGCCTGACCGGCCGCCCCGTCCCCGTGGCGTGGCGTGGCGTGACGGCCGGGCCCCTACCGGTGCAGCTGCCACGGGACGGGGTGCTCCGGCTCGTAGGAGCAGGTACTGCCGGTGGACACGGCTGCCCGCAGGTGGGCGGCGAGCGCCGGATGCTGGGTGTCGAGCTTGCGCAGGGTGTCCCGGATCCGCCCGGTGACGGCCTTGCGGGCCCTTTCGGCCTCGTCGCCCAGGCGCCGGGTGCGGCCGGCGAGCCCGGCCGCCGCGCGCAGCTCGTCCAGCAGCGCCTGGCGCTCCCGGTCGAACGCGGCAGCCCGGTCGTCCTCCTCCAGACCGACCGCCCGGTCGATCTCCTCATCGAGGCGGCGCAACCGCTCCCGGTAGCGGGCCTTCGCCTCCTCGTCGAGCACCGGGTCGCCGCCCATGCCCCGGGCGGCGGCGACCGCCTCGCCGCCCTCCGGCGCGAGCAGCCGCACGGCGGGTATCCCGGTCCCCGGGCGGCCGAGCAGCCGGTGGAGGTCGCGCAGCCCCTTGGCGTCCGGCAGCCGGGCGACCCGGTCGCCGTAGCGCAGCGTCCACACCGGCCCCTCCCGGAGGAACTCGCACCTGCCACGCGCGGCGGGCTCCTGCACGGCGCTCAGCTCCGCTGACCGGCGGATGAGGTGCCGCATGTTCAGGGCCTCCGCCTCCCCGGCGACCTCGGTGAGCAGCGCGGCCGCCCGGTCCCCGTCCCCCGGCGCCTTCCGGCCGAGCAGCGCGCGGGCCAGTTCGGTGCGGGCCTCCAGCGCCCAGGGGCGGGCCTGGAGGAGATCGGCCGAGTCCGCGGCCGCCGTCAGCGCCGTGACGGCCGCGTCCCAACGCTCCTGGGCGAGGTCGAGCAGCCCGAGCCAGAGCACCACCGGCCCGCCGACGTCGCAGCCGCAGAGCGAGACGGCCCACTCCCCGGTGTACGGGGCGATCTCGGTCCGGGCCCGCTCGCACAGTTCCCCGTCCCCGGCCGCGGCGGCCGTCCGGGCCAGGAAGCCCAGGCGCAGCGACTCGGCTGTCCGCGGCCAGGGCAGCTCCCCGTCGGACTGCTCGCGGAGGAGGCGTAGCGCCGTGCGGGTCTCCCCGCGCCGCACCGCGGTCAGGCCCTCCAGCAGCGCGAGCCACGGGTGCGCGACGCGGGCGAGCGCCCGGTGCACCTCGTCGAGCTCGTCGAACCGGCCCTGTAGCAGCAGTTGCGACCACCGGAGGTGCTCGCCGAGGAAGGCGTAGTTCGGGTGCTTCTCGAGCTGGTCGGCCGCCTGCGCCCGGTGACGGGCCGCCTCGTCGAACCTCCCCAGCAGCGCGGAGACGATACTGCTGTCCACCGCGGCGGAGAACTCGGACTGCGGCAGGCCCGAGTTCTCCGCCGACTCCAGAAAGGTGCGGTACGCGTCCAGGCAGCGCGGGTCGCCGAGTTCGAGCAGGGTGACCCACCGGAAGGAGGCGGCGAAATCGACGAGGCCGCGGTCCGCGCTGCGGCGGCCCACGTCGATCAACTCGTCCGTCAGGTGGAGGCGTTCGGCGGCCGAGCCGGGCCCCCAGATCGTCTGGTGCTGGGAGAACAGGCTGAAGGCGAGGGCCTCGTCGTCCCGGCTCTGGCGGGCGAGCAGCAGAAAGCGGACCGTCAGCTCCCCGGCCAGCCGGTCGAGTTCCGCCTCCGTCTCCTTGCCGTATGGGGCCGGGCCACCACCCGGCGCGCCAGCCGGGGCAGCAGGCCGACGTGCGTCCGGGACCAGCTCGCGGTGGGCCTCGTGCAGCAGCCGGGATCGCAGCTCCCGCCCCTCGGTCTCCTCCCCGAGGCCGTGCAAAGTGAGCGCGGTGCGGGCCAGCAACTCCGGCTCGCCCGAACGCCGGGCCTGCTCGGCCGCCTCGGCGTAGCCGCGCCACGCCTGCTCCGGCTCCCCGGCGTGGTGGAGGGTGCCGGCCAGTTCCAGGCCCAGCAGCAGCCGGCGGCGGGTGTCCCGCGGCGGGCAGTGGTCCAGCGCCCTGCGGTACTGCGCGGCGGACTCCTCGAACGCCCACCGCCCGGCGGCGTCCTTGGCTGCCTCCTCCAGCAGGTCGGTGGACCGTTCGGCCGGTACCAGGCCGGCGGCAAGCACGGCGTGCCGCCCCAGGTCGGCCGGGACGGTGAGCGCGCCCAGCGCGGGCGTGTCCCCGACGGCCTCGATCACCGCGGCGTGGCGGGCGGGGCGGGCCTCGCCGAGGTCGTCGTAGAGCGTCTCGCGCACCAGGTCGTGCACGAAGCCGAAGCACCCGCCCTCCTGGGGCACGAGCAGCCGGGCGGTGACCGCGTGGCCGAGCAGGCGGTCCGTCTCCGCGGGAGTCTCCGCCAACACCGCGGCGAGCAGCTCCCGGTGAAAGGCCTGCCCGAGCACGGACGCGGTCGAGAGCATCCGCAGCACGGGCTCCGGCAGGAGCGAGAACCTGTGCTGGAGCGCGTCGCGCAGACCCGGCGGGACGAACTCCGCGGAACCGGCGCTGTCGCGGAGCCGGGCGATCTACTCGACGAAGAACGGGTTGCCGCCCGTGCGGTGGTGCACCTCGGAGGCCAGCTCCGGATCGGGCCGCAGGCCCGCGGTGCGGGCCATCAGCGCGCCCGTCGCGGCACGGTCCAGGCCCGTCAGGGCGAGAGTGGTCGCCTTGGCGGTGAGCGGGGTGAGCAGCGGACGCAGCGGGTGGCCCGCCGTGTCGGCCTCGGTGTCGCGGTAGGTGCCGACGAGGAGCAGCCGTTCGAACCAGCTCTGCTGGGCGGCGAACTCCAGCAGGCGGACGGAGGCCGGGTCCGCCCAGTGCAGGTCCTCCAGGACCACCACCACCGGCCGCCCCTGGGCCGCGGAGACCAGCGCCGTCGTCACGGCGTCGTGCAGGCGGAAGACGTCCGTCTCCTCCCGTACGGCCGGGCTCTTGCCCGCTGCTGCACCCTCGCCCAGCAGCGGGGCCAGTGAACCGCCGGAGGCCGACGCGGCCTCGTACCACTCCGGGGCGGGCAGGGCACGCCGCAGTCCCCGTACGACCTGGGTCCACGGCCAGAGGCCGGGCGCTCCGGCGGAGCTCCAGCAGGAGCCGCTGAGCACCAGGCACCCCGACCGCCGGGCGGCGTCGGCCGCGCCGGTGACGAGGGCCGTCTTGCCGATACCGGCCTCCCCGGTGATCAGCACGAGCCCGCCGTGGCTCTCCGCGACCCGGTCAGCTGCGGCACGCAGCACTCCAGCCGGGTGCTCCCGCCCGATCAGTTCACGTCCCACAGCCGCGCCCCGTCTCCCCCGATCACCGCATCCGGCGAGCCCACCGCCGGGCCCCCTGCATCGCACGCGCCCCCGGTTCGTACAGCCATCCTAGGGCTGACCACCGACAGCCAGCCCGGTCCGGGGCCGCCCCGGCCGGGGAGCCGGCGCGGCCGGGCCGTGTGCGGATGCCGGAGGCGGTGGGCCGGGGCACACTGGCGTCATGCCCGAGCTGCCGGAGCTGGAAGCGCTGCGGGCGTTCCTCGTCGAGCGACTGGAGGGACGCCGGATCGGCCGCGTGCTGCCCGTGGCCGTGAACGTGCTCAAGACGTACGACCCGCCGGTCACCGCGCTGGAGGGCAGGACCGTCCGGGAGGCGGGGCGCCGGGGCAAGTACCTCGTGCTGCGCACGGACGGACCGGTGCTGGTCGTGCACCTCGCCCGGGCCGGCTGGTTGCGCTGGTCGGACCGCCCTCCCGCGGCGGCACCGCGGCCCGGTCGCGGCCCACTGGCCCTGCGGGTCGGCCTGGACCCGCCCGAGGACGGCGGGTTCGACCTCACCGAGGCGGGCACGCAGAAGCGGCTCGCGGTGCACGTCCTGCCGTCCGGCGCGGGGCCCGAGTCCCTGCCTGCGCTTGCCGGGCTCGGCCCGGAGCCGCTGGACGGCGGCTTCACCGTCGAGGTGCTCGCGGAGCTGCTGCACGGCCGGCGGCACCGGATCAAGGGGATGCTGCGGGATCAGCGGGTGATCGCGGGCATCGGCAACGCCTACTCCGACGAGATCCTGCACGTGGCCCGGCTCTCGCCGTACCGCCTGGCGTCCGACCTGACCCCGCCGGAGATCGAGACCCTGTACGCGGCACTGCGCGGGACGCTGCTGGAAGCGGTGGAGCGCGCCGCGGGGCTCCCCGCCGCCGGGCTCAAGGCGGAGAAGCGCTCGGGCATGCGGGTGCACGGCAGGGCCGGGCAGCCCTGCCCGGTGTGCGGCGACACCGTGCGCGAGGTCTCCTTCCACGACTCCTCCCTGCAGTACTGCCCCACCTGCCAGACCGGGGGCCGTCCCCTCGCCGACCGGCGGATGTCCCGGCTGCTGAGGTGAGGTGCGCGCGGAACGCGGCGCCGCATACGCTCGGGGCCATGACCCCAGCGCTCATCAAGTCCTCGGCCACGCCCTGCACCGTGGTGGTCTGCCGGGGCTGCTGCTGCGGCGACGCCCGCAAGCACCCGGGCACGGACCACCGGTGGCAGTTGGAGCGGGTCCGCGCCGCCGCGCGGTCGTCCGCCGGGCGGCTGGCCTTCCGGACCACCGACTGCCTCGGACCCTGCGGGCAGGCGAACGTCCTGGTCCTGCGTCCGTCCGCGGCCGGGAGGGCCCGCGGCGGCCGCGCGGCCTGGATCGGCTGGGCGCTGGACGAGGACTGCACCGAGGACGTCCTGCGCTGGGCCGCCGCGGGCGGTCCGGGCGTCGCGGAGCCCCCGGCCGCACTGACCCTCCAGTTCGTCGACCCGCCCCGCCCCGCCCGGCGCGGCCGACGCTAGGCCGTCGTACGGGGGCCGTGGCGGCGCCCCTCCGCGGACCCACCGGAGCGGAGCCGGCCGCTCACCGGCGGTTCGGGACGACCTCCCAGCAGAAGAGCCCGAACCCTTACGCGGTCGTGGAGCGCGGAGGCATCCAGCTCCCCTTCTTCGGGATGAAGCACTACGAACCGGCCGCGTCGTACAGGACGTGCTGCATCCGGACCGACGCCGTCGACAGGCTGCACGAGGCCTTCCGGACCGGACCCAAAGCGGCGTACGGAAGAATCCCGCCCCGGGGGCTCCCACGCCTGCCGGGGGTGAACGGCGCCTCCGCCGCACGCCCCGGGTCAGTCCGCGGCGGCGGTACGCCGCCTGCGGTACGCCACCGCACCGGCGACCGTGGCGAGGACGACGCCCGCGCCGCCCACCAGCATCACGGCGCCCCCGCCCTCCGACGACGAGCTCCCGCCGCTCCCGGTGCTCACCGGACCCACCGGCGTTCCCCGGTCCACCCGGAACGACGCGGTCCACTGCTCGCCCCCGGGGCAGTAGCCGTCCACGCCCCACTCGGACACCTGCGCGGCACCGTGCGGCCCGTCGGGGGCGAAGCGGGCCGGCTCCGCCAGCCGCGCCGTGCCCTCGTAGGCGGGTCCGGCGGCCTCCTGGGCCGCTCCGCCGGAGATCCGGCCGAGGCGGACGCCGCCGCCCCGGAAAGCGCGCGAGTCGGCCCGGATGCTGTCGGCGAGGTCACCGTCGACCGGTTCGCAACTGACCTCGACCCGCAACTCGTCACCGGGCTCCAACCTCTGCGGGGAGACCTCGGCGTCGGACGCGGCGGCGGTTCCGGCCACGAGCAGCAGAAGGCCCGCGGCACCCGCGAGGGAAGCGGGCAGCAGAGGGATACGAGGCAACGTCGCTTCTCCTGTTCCCGGAGCGCGGCGCCGGAGATCCTCTGTGCGACCGACCCACCACGCCCCGTCATCTGCACGGTAGGGGCCGACGGGAGGATGCGCATCCCCCGGGACGCCATCGGTGCCCGTGTCGGGACCGCCGTGCGGCGGTCCCGACACGGGCGCAGGAACGCGGCTCCGCCCCGGCTTCCGGGTCCCGGGGCACCGGCTCCTGACCCGCAGTCAGGCCGCGGCTGCCGGAACCACTGCCACCGGGCAGCGGGAGTGCAGCAGCACCGCGTTGGAGACCGAGCCGAGCACCAGGGCACTGGGCCGCAGCCGGCGGCGGTGCCGCCCGACGACAAGCAGGGCGCCGGACTCGGAAGCGGTCACGAGGCGCCCCGCGGCGTCACCGGGCGCGACGACCGGTTCCACCGCGACCTCGGGGTAGTGCTCCTCGACGAAGGGCCGGAGCCGCTCGCGCTGCGCGGCGACGGTCTCCTTGGCCACTTCCGGCCCCCCGGTGTCCAAGCCCTCCGGCACACCGCCCAGCAGGGTGAGCGTGGAGAAGGGGACGGGATGGGTGGTGATCACCTGGAGGCGGGACCGGCGGCGGCTCGCCTCGCGGAACGCGAAGTGCAGCACCTCGTCCTCGGTCTGCTCCGGGTCGAGACCCACCGTCACCGGCCCGTACGGGACGGCCACCGCCTCGTGCCCCCGCTGCCGGTGCGGCACGACGATCACGGGGCACCGGGCGTGCGCGGCCGCGGCGCGGCCGTTGGAGCCCAGGAGGAGACTGGCGAAACCGCCCCGGCCGCGTGACCCCAGCACCAGCAGTTGCGCGCGCGAGCCCAGCTCCGGGATCACCACCGACGGTTCGCCGCTGATCGTGGCGAACCGCACCTCCGGTGCGTCCTCGTACTGCTGAAAGTGCTGCTTCACTCCGTCGATCACCGGGTCCTGACCCTCCGGTGGCGGCTCCGGGGCCTGCATCGAGACTCCGTAGAGGTTCGGCGGCAGGGGCCAGACGTGGACAGCGAGCACCTCCGCCTCCCGCGCCCGGGCGGCGGACGCCGCCCACTGGAGAGCCCGCAGGCTGTGGTCCGAGCCGTCGACTGCGACGATCACCGGCAGGTCGGACATCGTCATCTCGCATCAGTCCTCTCGGGGCGTCCGGGTCCGGATCAAGTGCCCTCTCCTCCAGGGTGCAACCGCCGGGGCGGTTCCGCGAGGGGCCGAGCGGCCCTCCGGCCGCCGTTGGAGTGAGGGCTTCCGGCCCCGGGCCGGTCGGCCGGTCGGGCGGAACGGGCCCGGCGGCACGTCCGGGGGCGGGGCGTGCCGGATCTGCCGTTCGGCGGGCGACCGGCCGAGAGGCACGGGCCGGGTCGGCACGGCCCGGGAAACGAACAAGACCCCAGCAATGCTGGGGTCTTGGTGAGTGTCCGAGGGGGGACTTGAACCCCCACGCCCGATAAAGGGCACTAGCACCTCAAGCTAGCGCGTCTGCCATTCCGCCACCCGGACCGGTGTCGGCAACACGGCTGCGGGCCGCGGCGACGAGGACAACACTACCAAGGATTGCCGGTGCTCCTCACCCCGGTTCGCGGCCGGCCCGCCACCCGGCGGACGCGGGGCGCCGCCGCGCGTTCGCCGGGTCCGGGACCGCGCCGCAGGCCAGTGGCGCAGCGCCGGGCCCCGCGCCGGATTCCGACGCCGGGCCGGCCGGGCTCCGGGCCGGCCGGGCTCAGCAGGGACGGATGCGGTGGCCCCGCAGGTGCTCGGCCGACCGCTCGGCGGTGCTCAGCGAGCCCGCCGGGTTGGCACCCGCGTCGGGGGCGTCGTCGCGTTCGACGAGCCAGTGGTGCCGGCGCCTGCCCTGCCCCCGGGTGAGAGCGGAGACGAAGCCGCGGTGGCCGTCCCGGTGGTCCTCGTCGTGCTCGCCGTCCTTGACGTGGAACAGCGGAAAGCGCTCCGGATCGCGCTTGACGTAGGCGAGCGGGTCCAGCGGGGCGGGAACGCCGCCGGGCCGGACGCGGCCCGTGGGAGGCCCTCAGCCGCCGCTGCCGAAGGCGGCGTCGAAGGCGGCGGTGGGCGGCTCGTAGTCGTACGCCTTGAGTCTTCTCAGCGCCTCGGGAGCTCCGGCCAGCCGGTCCATCCCTGCGTCCTCCCACTCGACGGACACCGGTCCTTGGTACCCGATCGAGTGCAGCATCCGGAAGACGTCCTCCCACGCCACGTCGCCGTGGCCCGCGGAGACGAAGTCCCAGCCGCGGCGCGGGTCGCCCCAGGGAAGGTGGGAGCCGAGCCGGCCGTTGCGCCCGTCGAGCCGGCGCCGGGCCTCCTTGCAGTCGACGTGGTAGATCCGGTCGCGGTAGTCGTAGAGGAACCCGGTGGGATCGAGGTCCTGCCAGACGAAGTGGCTGGGATCGAAGTTGAGCCCGAAGGCCGGCCGGTGGTCGACAGCCTCCAGGGCCCTGGCCGTCGTCCAGTAGTCGTAGGCGATCTCCCCCGGATGGACCTCGTGGGCGAAGCGCACCCCCTCGGCGTCGTAGACGTCGAGAATCGGGTTCCAGCGGTCGGCGAAGTCGGCGTAGCCGCGCTCCACCATCGCGGGGGGCACTGGCGGGAACATCGCCACCAGGTGCCAGATCGCCGAGCCGGTGAAGCCGACCACGTTCCGCACGCCGAACGCCGCCGCGGCGCGGGCGGTGTCGGCCATCTCGGTCGCGGCCCGCCTGCGGACCCCCTCGGCCTCACCGTCCCCCCAGATCCGGGCCGGGAGGATGGCGCGGTGCCGCTCGTCGATGACGGCGTCGCAGACGGCCTGACCCACCAGGTGGTTGGAGATCGCCCAGCAGGACAGGCCGTACCTGCTCAGCAACTCGCGGCGCCCCTGGACGTAGTCGGGCTCGGTCAGGGCCCGATCCACCTCGAAGTGGTCGCCCCAGCAAGCCAGTTCGAGGCCGTCGTACCCGGCGTCCCGGGCGATGCGGCAGACCTCCTCCAGGGACAGGTCGGCCCACTGGCCGGTGAAGAGCGTGAAGGACCTGGGCATGGCGGTTACTCGCTTTCTCCTGGGTGCTGCTCGGGCACGGGGACGCGGGCGCTGTCGGCGGCTGCGCTCTCCTCGACCGCCGCGAGCACACGCTGGACCTGGAGCCCGTCCGCGAACGACGGCTCGGGCCGGGTGCCGTCGGCTATCGCCGTCACCATGTCCCTGGCCTGGTGGACGAAGGTGTGCTCGTAGCCGAGCCCGTGGCCCGGGGGCCACCACGCGGACAGGTAGGGATGGTCCTCCTCGGTGACCAGAATCCGCCGGAATCCGGCCCGGCCGGCGGGCTCGGTGTGGTCGTGGTAGGTCAGCTCGTTCAGGCGCTCCAGGTCGAAGCCCAGTGAGCCGAGTTCACCGTTGAGTTCGATGCGCAGGGAGTTCTTGCGGCCGGCGGCGACCCGGCTGACCTCGAAGGAGGCCAGCGCGCCGGACGCCAGTCGTCCGGAGAAGAGCGCGGCGTCGTCGACCGTCACCGGCCCCCGTCCGACGCCCCCCGGCAGCGGGCGGTCCTTGACGAAGGTCTCCACCTGACCCGACACGCCCGTCAGCCGGGAGCCGGCCAGGTGTTGGGCCAGGTCGACGATGTGCGCGCCGAGGTCGCCCAGCGCGCCCGACCCCGCGTGCTCCCGGCGCAGCCGCCACACCAGCGGCAGCTCGCGGTCCACCGTCCAGTCCTGGAGGTAGGTCGCCCGGACGTGGCGCAGTTCGCCCAGCCTGCCCTCCGCGACCATGTCCCGGGCCAGTGCGAGCGCCGGCGTGCGGCGGTAGTTGAAGCCGACCATGGCCAACTGTCCCCGCGCGGAGGCCGTACGGGCGGCTTCCGCCATCGCCTCCGCCTCCTCGACCGTGTTGGCGAGCGGCTTCTCGCACAGGACGTGCTTGCCCGCCGCGAGTGCGGCGACGGCGATCTCCGCGTGGCTGTCCCCGGGAGTGCAGATGTCGACCAGGTCGACATCGTCCCGCTCGACCAGGGCGCGCCAGTCGGTCTCGGCGGCGGCCCAGCCGAGCCGGTCCGCCGCTCTGGCCACCGCGCCCGGGTCCCGTCCGCACACTGCGGCCATCTCCGGACGCAGCGGCAGGTCGAAGACCCGGCCGGCGGTGCGCCAGCCCTGCGAGTGGGCCGCGCCCATGAAGGAGTACCCGACCATCCCCACCCCGAGTGCCGGGGTCTGGGTGTTCTGCTGCATGGGTGCCCCCTGTCAGTTGAAGCCGGTCGGCAGGTACTCGTCGACGTTGGACTTGGTCACCACGGCGGAATAGAGGGTGAGCGAGGCCGGGATCTCGAACTCGGCGAGCCCGGAGACGCCCTTGCCCTGGGCCAGTGCCCGGGCCAGGTCGACGGCGGAGGCCGCCATGGTCGGCGGGTAGAGGACCGTGGCCTTCAGGACGCCGCTGTCGGCCTTGATAGCGTCCATCGCGTGCCGGGAGCCAGCGCCGCCGACCATCAGGAAGTCGCCCCGCCCGGCCTGCTCGATGGCCCGCTCCGCGCCGACACCCTGGTCGTCGTCGTGGTTCCACAGTGCGTCGAACTCGGGCTGCGCGCGAAGCAGTTGCGCCGTCTTCGCCTGGCCGGACTCCACGGTGAACTCGGCCGCCTGCCGGGCCACCTTGCGGATGTTGGGGTAGTTCTTGAGGGCGTCGTCGAAGCCGCGGGTGCGCTCCTGGGTCAGCTCCAGGTTGTCCAGCCCGGCGAGTTCGATGACCCGGGCGTCCTCCTTGTCCTGGAGCTGCTCCCCGATGTAGCGGCCGGCGTTCAGGCCCATCCCGTAGTTGTCGCCGCCGACGTAGCAGCGGTAGGCCTGCTGGGAGTCGAAGATCCGGTCCAGGTTGACCACCGGGATGCCGGCGCGCATGGCCCTGAGGCCCACCTGGGTCAGCGCCTTGCCGTCGGACGGCAGGATCACCAGGACGTCGACCTTCTTGTTGATCAGCGTCTCGACCTGACCGATCTGCTGGGCGTTGTCGTTCGAGCCCTCGGTGGTCTCGAACGTCACGTCCTCGTATCGCTCGGCGCGCTTGGTGGCCTGCTCGTTGATGGCGTTGAGCCAGCCGTGGTCGGCCTGCGGACCGGCGAAGCCGATCGTGACTGCCTTGCCCGGCTTGTCGTCGGCGACCTGGGCCCCGCCGCTCTCGGAGATCTCGGCGTCGTTGCTCTCGTTGCTCGTGCATCCGGCCAGGAGCACGCCGGCGGAGACCGCCGAGGCGCCCAGCAGCAGGCCTCTGCGACTGGGGCGGGACGGCTGGGGCGCTGCATTCATGGGGCACAACCCTTCGTGGATACCTGGGAACTGCGGGAACCGGCGGGTAAGGCGGTACGGGGTGGCGACGCGGGGGGCGAGGTGCGGCCGGCCGGTGTCCGGCGGGCCCACCGGCCGGTCAGGGATGGTCGGAGCGCGTCCGTCGCTGGATCAGGACGGCGGCGACGATGACGGCGCCCTTGGCGATCTGCTGCGAGGCGCTCTGCAGGTTGTTCAGCGCGAACAGGTTGGTGATGGTGGTGAAGACCAGCACGCCCAGCACCGACCCGGTGATCGTGCCGCGTCCGCCACTGAGCAGGGTGCCGCCGATGATGGCCGCCGCGATGGCGTCCAGTTCGTAGAGGTTGCCGTTGGTGTTCTGGCCCGAGCCGGTGAGCACGACCAGCATGAAGGCGGCGATCCCGCAGCACAGGCCGGAGACCAGGTAGAGGGAGAGCCGCTGCCGTTTGACGGCGATGCCCGCCAGCCGGGCCGCCTCCGGGTTCCCGCCGACCGCGATGGTGCGGCGGCCGAAGGTGGTGCGGTTCAACACCAGCCAGCCGGCCAGGGTGACGGCGGCGAACACCAGCACCAGCGGCGGTACGCCGAGGACGTACGAGCTCCGCTCGCCGAGGGCGAGCACCGGGTCGACGGTGACGAGCTGGGTCCGGCCCTCGGTGATCTGGAGGGCCAGGCCGCGGGCGGCGGCGAGCATGGCGAGGGTGGCGATGAACGGCACCATCGGCCCGTAGGCGATCAGCACGCCGTTCACGAGCCCGCAGCCCAGGCCGACCACGATCGCGCAGAACAGGACTCCGATCAGCCCGAACTCCTGCGTGGCGACGGTGGTCGCCCACACGGACGCCAGGGCGACGATCGCCCCGACCGGGAGGTCGATGCCGCCGCCGATGATCACGAAGGTGACCCCGACGGTGACCACGCCGATGACCGAGGCCTGCGTCAGGATCAGTTGCAGGTTCCCGGTGCTCAGGAACTGCTCGGGCCGGGTGATGGCCCCGACCACGGCGAGCAGCACCAGGACGCCCAGCAGGGAGAGGTTGCGGACATCGGTGACGGCGGCGAGCGCGCTGTGCCCTCCGGGGCCGCCTGCGCCGGAGGGCGAGCCGGACGGCTCTGCCTTGCGCAGGGAGGGCGGTGGGTTCAGCACGTCGGCCTGCCTTCCAGATCGGTCGAGCCCGCGATGACGAGGTCGAGCACCCGGTGCTCGTCCAGGTCCCGGGCGTCTGCGGTGTGCACCACGCGTCCTTCGCGCAGCACCACCACCCGGTCGGCCAGGCCGAGCACCTCGGGGAGTTCGCTGGAGACCAGCAGCACCGCCACTCCTTGGACGGCGAGGGCCCTGATCAGGCCGTACAGCTCGGATCTGGCGCCGACGTCCACCCCGCGGGTGGGTTCGTCGAGGAGCAGGACCCGGCACTCGCGCAGCAGCCAGCGGGCGAGCACGGCCTTCTGCTGGTTGCCGCCGGAGAGGGTCCGCACCGGCCGGTCGGGGTCGTCGGGGTGCAGCGAGAGCTCGCGGATCCGGCTGCGCGCCGCCTTCCGCTCCCCGGCGCGGTCGAGCCAGCCGCCGCACGCGAACCGCGACAGCGAGGCGACCGACACGTTGCGGGTGACGGACTCCAGCATCAGCAGTCCCTGGGCCTTGCGCTCCTCGGGTGCCAGCCCCAACCCCGCCCGGACCGCCGCGGGCACGTTGCCCGGCGGGAGCGGCCTGCCGTCCACCAGCACCCGGCCCGCGGTGGGCTTCCGGGCTCCGTAGACGGTCTCCAGGATCTCGGAGCGCCCGGAGCCGACCAGCCCGGCCAGCCCGACGATCTCGCCGGGACGTAGTTCGAGGTCCAGCGGTTCGAACTCCCCCTTCCGGGCGATCCCCTCGACGCGCAGCACGGGTTCGGCAGCGGCCCCGGGAGCGGACGCGGCGCTCTCGGGGCGTGCCGGGAAGGCGTGGGCGACGTCGCGGCCGGTCATCAGTGCGACGATCTCGCCGGTGTCGGTGTCGCGGGCGGGCAGCCCGCCGGCGACGGCCCGGCCGTCCTTGAGGATCGTGACCCGGTCGCCGATCCGCCGGATCTCCTCCAGCCGGTGCGAGATGTACACCACCGCCACTCCGTCGGCGGTCAGTTCGGCCACGATCCGGAACAGGTTGTCCACCTCGTCCGGGTCGAGCACGGCGGAGGGCTCGTCCATCACGATGAGCCGGACGTCGTGCGAGAGGGCGCGTGCCATCGAGACCACCTGGCTGCCCGCGGCCGAGAGGTCGGCCACGCTCCGGTCCGGGTCGATCTCCGGGTGGCCCAGCCGGCGGAGCAGCTCGGCCGTCCGACGGCGGCTGTGCGAGCGGCGCACGAAGCCGGCCGTGGCGGGCTCGTGGCCGAGGTGGACGTTCTCCGCCACCGACAGGTGCTCCACCAGGTCGAGTTCCTGGTAGATGGTGGCGACGCCGCTGGCGGTCGCCGCGCTCGGCGAACCGAACCGCACCTGCTGGCCCTGCCAGGTGATCCGCCCCTCGTCCGGCTGGTGGGCGCCGGAGAGGATCTTGATCAGGGTGGACTTGCCGGCGCCGTTCTGACCGAGCAGGCAGTGCACCTCGCCGGGCAGCACCTCCAGGTCGACACCGTCCAGGGCGCGCACGCCGGGGAAGGTCTTGGTGATGGACGTCATGGTCAGTACGGGTTCGGGCGGGGGCGCCATGGTGTGCCTCCTCGGCGGTGACGCCGGTACTCGGGCAGGGCTGATCACCGTTGCGGCCCCGTGCGGGGACAGCGGTGCGGGTGGTGCGGCTCGGACGGTGCGCGGGTGCGGGTGGTGCGGTACGCGGGTGGTGCGGCTCAGGCGGGTGAGAACAGGTGGTCGCTGATCAGTCGCGCGCCGCCGGTCACACCGGCGGCCGGGCCGAGTTCGCCCAGCACGATCGGGAGGTTGCCGGTCGCCAGGGGCAGCGACTGGCGGTAGACCTGGGTGCGGATGCTCGCCAGCAGCGTGTGGCCGAGGCCGGTGACCCCGCCCCCGATCACGACGAGCCCGGGGTTGAAGAAGCTCACCAGTCCGGCGATGACCTGACCGGTGCGGGCGCCGCCCGCCCGGATCAGCTCCAGCGAGGCGGTGTCACCGGCTGCCGCAGCGGTCGCCACGTCGATGGCCGTGAGCCGGCCGGCGGACTCCAGACGTACGGCGAGTTCCGGCGAACGGCCCTCGCCCACCGCCGTCTCAGCGTCTCGCGCGAGCGCGGCACCGCTGAAGTGCGCTTCCAGGCAGCCCCGGTTGCCGCAGGGGCACTGCCGGCCGTCCGGCTCGACCTGGATGTGACCGATGTCCCCGGCGCTGCCGGTGGTACCGCGGTGCACGTTGCCGCCCACCACGATGCCGCAGCCGATGCCGGTGCCGATCTTCACGCAGATGAAGTCGCGCACGGCACGCGCGACCCCGGCCTGCTGCTCGCCCATCGCCATCAGGTTCACGTCGTTGTCGACCATCACCGGGCAGCCGAGTTCCTGGCTGAGCGCCTCCCTGACCGGGAAGCCGTCCCAGCCCGGCATGATCGGCGGGGCCACCGGGACGCCCTCGGGGAACCGGACCGGACCGGGAACACCGATCCCGGCGCCGTCGAAACCCTCGGCGAGTCCGGCGTCGCGGAGCTTGCCGGCCATGGCGAGCGCCTGCTCGAACACGGCCACCGGACCCTCGCGGACGTCCATCGGCTGGGTGAGGTGGCCCGAAATCTCCAACTCGGCGTTGGTGACCGCTACGTCCACCGAGGTGGCGCCGATGTCGATCCCCAGGAAGCGGAGGCCGGGCGAGAGCCGGATGTTGTGCGAGCGGCGGCCGCCGCGGGAGGCGGCGAGGCCGTCGGCGACCACCAGCCCCGTCTCCAGCAGCCGGTCGACCTCGACGGCGAGCTTCGACCGGGACAGCTCGACCCGGTCCCCCAGCTGGGCGCGGGAGTTCGGCCCGTCGTCACGCAGCAGGCGGAGCAGCCGCGCCTGATGCCCGTTCGCGGGTCGAGCGGTCATGCGCCTCACTCTGGCCCTCCTTTCCCTCAGTCGCCGGCGTGGGGAACCCGGTTCTCGGGGGTGCCCGTGCGTCGACGGCCCCGGCCCGGGGCGCCAGCTCGTCCGTCCGGCCTCACGAGGGGCCGGACGGCGGGCTTGCACGGGGAAAGTAGCAGCGAGCACCGGGGGTGGGAAGGAGTTGCGCAGACAACCGTCAGACTTTTTCCTGTTCGAGGACAAAGAGGTGCACGGAGGGTTGCTCCCTGCCGTCAGGTACGGCCCTCGCGCTCCTGGAGGCCCGGCAGCTCGGGCGCCCCGGCCACCCAGTCCGCCCGGACCACCCGGAAACCCGCAGCCCGGTACGCCGCGCACACCTCCGCGTCGTCGTCCACGACGACCTCCACCTCGCGTGCGGCCGCGAGCCGCCGCAGCAGGCCGGGCTTGGTGGCGCGAGCCGGCCGCCGGTCAGCCTCCGAGCGCATCCACAACTCCCCCGCCGGCAGGCCGTGCTCGGCCAGCCAGTCGAGCGTGTCGCGGCGGCAGCGCTCCGGACGGCCGGTCACGTACCCCAGCTCGCACGTCCGCGCCCACTCCCGCGCCAGCGCCACCCCCACGGCGAGTGGCGGGTCCTGCCGCGCGGCGGCGAAGAACCCCTCCCAGTCCTTCCGCGCCCGGCGACCGCCGGACGGAGCCGTGACGAAGTGCAGGCGGTGCCGCACGTCGCACAGGGTTCCGTCCAGGTCGAAGACGGCCAGCGGCCGCTGCTCGGTACTCATGGCACGACCCTACGAGGACGGGAAGTGCGGTCGCGGGACGGCTGCGTGGGAGGGGGCGACCGGGGTACCCGACCCACCGGCCGCACCGGCCGCACCGGCCGCACCGGCCGCACCGGCCGCACCGGCCGCACCGGCCGCACCGGCCGCACCGGCCGCACCGGCCGCACCG